>JABDLW010000546.1 GCA_013001805.1 Saprospiraceae bacterium
CCAGAGACCTTCTTTATCATCCTCAATTTCTTACCTGTTCTTAAGTTGACAGGTGGCTTTGTCCATTTGAATGTCACGATCGAATACTCCAGATCAAACCATGACGAGGAAGGTGTCATGGTTAAATTTGAGACAAGTAAGATGACTCCTTGAAAACTGGGTATCACCTTACTCGGTGATTCAACTTTCAGCGCCAATTCAGTATGACTTTGGAGTCTAATTTTCTGAGTCCGTCCTGGAAGAAATGACAATCGGGTAATGCGGGGTTGATTAATGGAGACCTTGAACTCATCAAATAAGGGAAGATCTATTCTAAGTGGCTCTAATTCTGCGTTTTGCAGACCATAGTTTATGTATTCTTGAAGCTGAATAGAAGTGAGATCAAGGATGAGTTGAAAGCCACGGAAAACCAAGACATTAATTTTCCCGGAATATATAATAATCAGGGATAGTATCGCGTTCTCTTCTTAGATTTTCCTTTCCGAGGGAAATGTGTTCACGGGATTACAATTTTGGAAGTGAGTCGAAACTCCTAATTTTCGACTCACTTTTTTTTATCTTCCGACCCAAATTTTCAATAACCAGTTATAGAAAGTTCACCATGAGAAGGCTCTTGTATTTGTTACCTCTTATATTGACTACGTTTGCGTTTTCTGCTAGCTTACCGGCGCAGGTTTTTGATACGGCATACATTGCTGCCATGAAGTATCGTTCGATTGGACCTTACCGGGGCGGACGATCTGCTGCGGTGACCGGAGTACCGGGAAAACCAGACTTGTATTATTTCGGTTCGACTGGTGGTGGCGTCTGGCGTACCCAAGATGGTGGCAATACCTGGGAAAACATATCAGATGGATATTTCGGTGGGTCAGTAGGTGCCGTTGCAGTGGCAGAATCAGATGAAAATGTCATCTACGTTGGCGGAGGTGAAAAAACGGTCAGAGGTAATGTTTCATCCGGCTATGGTATGTATAAGAGTGTGGATGCCGGTAAAACCTGGGACCACATAGGGCTGGAAGATTCCCGGCACATCAGTAGGGTCCGGATTCACCCTAAAAATCCGGATATCGTATATGTCGCTGCTATGGGCAATCTATACAAACCCAACGACCAACGGGGCATATTTAAGAGTACAGATGGCGGTGAAACCTGGCAGAAGAAACTCTTTGTAAGTGACGAGGTGGGGGCAGTAGACCTATGTTTTGATCCCACGAATCCAAGGATCATGTACGCCAGCACCTGGCGAATCAGGCGCACCCCTTATAGCCTCTCCAGTGGAGGACAGGGATCGGGACTGTGGAAAAGCACCGATAGTGGAGAGACCTGGGAAGAGCTTACCCAAAATAAAGGGCTTCCTAAAGATACAATCGGCATCATTGGAGTAGCCGTAGCTCCCAATAATCCAGATCGAATCTGGGCGATCATAGAGTCAAAAACAGGAGGTGTGTTCAGGTCTGATGACGCCGGCTCCACATGGGAGAAGTTAAACGATGACAGGTCTTTGCGACATAGAGCGTGGTATTATAGCAGAATCTATGCTGATTCCCAGAACGATGACGTAGTATACGTAATGAATGTATCGTACCATAAGTCCACAGATGGGGGTAAGACATTTGTTTCTGCAAATGCACCGCATGGAGATCATCACGATCTATGGATTGCTCCTGAAGATAACCAACGAATGGTTATTGGAGATGACGGTGGGGCTCAGGTATCGTACGACGGGGGGACAAATTGGAGCACTTATTTCAACCAACCCACCGCTCAATTTTACCGGGTTACTGTCGATAATAGTTTCCCTTACCGGATCTATGCAGCTCAACAAGACAACTCAACAATTCGCGTTCGGCACCGTACCTCAGGCTCATCAATTGGTGAGGAAGACTGGGAAGCCAGCGCTGGGTGTGAGTGCGGTCACATAGCTATAGACCCATTGAACAATGACATCGTTTACGGAGGATGTTATGACGGAGTAATTCAACGTTTAAATCATCGGATAGACCAGAGCAGAGAAGTGGGTGTCTGGCCGGACAATCCTATGGGACACGGAGTGGAGGATATGAAATATAGATTCCAATGGAATTTTCCAATTTTCTTCTCCCCCCATCAGAAAGACAAATTATACACGGCCTCTAATCACCTGCATGTGTCTTATGATCAAGGTAATACCTGGACCATAATTAGTCCTGATCTAACCCGGAATGATACGAGCAAGCAAGGATCATCCGGGGGCCCCATTACTCAGGATAACACCAGTGTAGAATACTATTGCACCATCTTTGCAGCAGCTGAATCTCCCCGGGTTAAGGATTTAATTTGGGTCGGCTCTGATGATGGTTTAGTTCACCTGACCAGAGACGGTGGCCAAAATTGGAGCGAAGTGACCCCGAAGGGAATGCCGGAATGGATTATGATTAATAGCATTGAGCCTGATCCGCATCTGGATGGCGGATGTTATGTAGCTGCCACCAAGTATAAATCCGGAGATTTCAGGCCATATATTTATCGAACTACAGATTATGGAGAGACCTGGACACAGATAGTGACAGGAATCGACGATGAACACTTCACCCGGGTAGTGAGATCAGATCCCAATCAAGATGGAATCCTCTATGCTGGAACCGAGACAGGCATGTATATTTCTTTTGATCATGGGAAATTATGGTCTCCTTTTCAGCTAAATCTACCGATTGTACCTATCACTGATTTAATTGTGAAAGATGAGAATTTAGTGGTTGCAACGCAAGGTCGCAGCATTTGGATCATTGATGACTTAACGCCCCTATATCAACTGGAACAGGCCAGGGATCAAGCAAGTTTCCTCTTTGCTCCCAAGCCTACATATCGAATGAAAGGCGGACAGGCAAAAGACCTTAAGACCCGGGGAGAGAATCATCCTGCCGGTGTGATGACCTACTATTATATTTCCGAATCAGTGCCGGATTCCAGCGAGATTAAACTCAAATACTTTGATTCTGAAGGGCAGTTGATAAGAACATTTGCGAGCAGCAATGAGAAAGAAGATAAACTGGAATTCAAAAAGGGATGCAATCTTTTTGTCTGGGATTTGCTCTATCCACCAGCAGAAAAGTT
>JABDLW010000561.1 GCA_013001805.1 Saprospiraceae bacterium
ATCCAGAGGAACACAATATCCGGTAATCAAGTGGGAATCGTTGTCTATGGCATTGGTTATAATTCAGAGGAGCTTACTTGCCGGATCATTAACAATAAAATTGGAATAAATGAAACAGGTAGCTCACTGGGTAATTCAACTGGGATTGAGATTCTGCAAATAGATGGACCTATTAATATCCGGGATAACCAAATTTCTTACAATGATGAAAATGGAATTAACGTTTCTCACGGCCGCAATCTGAAAATTTCAGGTAACCGGATAGGAACTGACGGATTGGCTTTGCTACAGCAAGGAAATGGGCAAAATGGAATTTATTTGAGGAACTGCTGGGGGACTGTGAATGAGAATATAATTAGTGGGAATATAATGCATGGCATTTTGATTGATAGAGGAAAAGTGGAGGTAGCCTGTAATACGATCGGTGGGTTCAACTTTGGAAATGGCGCGGAGGGAATTTCCTTGCGGCAGGGAAATCATACCGTAAGGGAAAATATTGTTAAGAATAACCAAATTGGAATTTCAGTCGATTCAGCCAAAGTTACACTTTATGGGAACTCCGTTATTGCAAATGACTTGGGACTATTATTTACGTATGCGTCTAGTGATTATTTTACGATAGAGAGTAAAAACTCCCTGATTGGAAATAAAATTTGTGAAAACACAGTAGGCATCCGAGGCGAATCTTATGATTTAGATTTATCACTCAACGACATCTGCAAGAACAACGGAAATAATAGCGGCCTACACCTGACCAATTCTAAAGCGACGATAACCACTAATAATTTTGTTTCGGATGCCGGTGATGCCATCTTCCTCGACCCCAACAGCACTGCTTTCATTTCTCGCAATAATTTTGTGGACAACCAGGGCTTGGCTATTAACAATCAAAATACATCGCTATCCGTACCAGCTGCTGACAACTGGTTTGGCGATACCAGCGGACCTTCAGGAGCTGGTCCCGGCATTAGTGATGGTGTCAGTACCCATGTCGATTTTCAAAACTGGCGGATGGAGCCGGTGAGTGTAGTTGGAGCCACCTTGGGAGACACGATTTACGTGCCTGCCGGGGATACCATCACAATCCCGGTGTATGGACAAAATTGGATGGATCGCGATGATCAACTCAACTTTAGTTTAAGCGAAGAGCAAGATTGGTCTGTCTTCAACCCGGATCAACTGACCTTTCTATTTATTGAGGATAGCCTGGCCCTGCAATTTCCGCATGAGTTTATTATTCCAGAAAACCCGGCAGTACCGGAAAACAAAGTGATTGTGGTCGTCCGTTCACTAAATATGCCTCAGCAAAGGGATACAGTGACCTTTTTGCTAATAGCGCAGGAACGTCAACTGACCAATATTTTGGTAAGTCCGGATAGTTCCTTTGTCGAACCCGGCGATACGATCGACTTCTTTCATACCGGTCTTGATCAATTTGGCGAAGTCCATGCTTTCCAACCGAACTGGAATGCGGAGGGAGGCACCATCGACAGCAATGGTCTTTATATTGCCGGAGATGGCGGGGGTACTTTTATCGTCACCTTATCCGGCGGAAATGTTTCATCCCAGGCTGTGGTGGTGATCGATGCGGGAGCAACCACCAATACGGAATCGCAATCAACGCCAAATGGCTCCGACCTCGCTCTATATCCCAATCCTTTTCACGATCAAGTCACGATTAGTTACGATATCCCACGTCACCACCAAGTCCGTATGGCGTTGTTTGATCTTTATGGAAATCTGGTATATTCCCGAAAAGAGCTAAGGCCCCCGGGTCCTCAGGAAGTACTCTGTCAAATGAATGCTTTAAAGGAAAACGGACTCCCAGCGGGTATTTATTTTTTTCAGGTGTCCCTTGAAGATAAAATATACGCTGGGAAAATTATCCGGCAGTGATGAACTCCGTTGCAATTTTTATCTCCCACCCTACACTTAAATCCACTATCCAGTCCTTCATTACTTGATTATTCATCAGTCTATTCGTAGCATCCGAAAGGCCCCATTCCACGTTTTCCCTGGAATTTTTCCATGTGGACCTTGAAATATTATATTAAAAACTACATCCTGTCGAATACTGCCCCCGACAATCTGTATATTCGATCTCTATCTCGGGACTTTCAAAAAAACGCATCATGAAAACCTCAGTCTATTTCACCTTGTTTTTTCTTTTACTTGCTGCAAGCAACTATGCTCAGTCGCTCAGCATTCAGGAGAGGCTGGGATACACTGCCGATACTAAATTGTTAATTATCCATGCCGATGATATTGGCGTCTCGCATTCGGAAAATATGGCCAGCATTCATGCGATGGAAAATGGACTAGTTAATTCCGGCAGCATCATGGTGCCTTGCCCCTGGTTTCCGGAGATCGCTGCCTATGCGGCCGAACACGCGGAGGCCGATTTTGGGTTACATCTCACCATTACCAGTGAATGGAAATATTTAAAATGGGGCCCGGTATCTTGCGCCGAAAATGTACCGGGTCTGGTGAATGAATATAATCACTTCTACCGGTCTCGTGATGATGTAAAAAATAATGCGCGAGCGGAAGAAATTGAAGAAGAGCTTAGAAAGCAAATTGAATTGGCTTTGAAATATGGAATAGATATTACGCACCTGGATTCGCACATGTTTACCTTATATCTGCGACCAGAATATCTCGCTGTTTACAAGAAATTAGGTAAGGAATACAAATTACCCATTTTATTGAATGCGGAATATCTAACACTTTTTGGGCTTAATGCCCAAGAACACATTAATGAAGATATCGTTGTCGACAAGGTCTATATGGCATATCCTCAAGATTACGAAAAGGGAATGGCCAATTTTTATTCAGAGGCGATACGTTCCATGCAACCAGGATTAAATG
>JABDLW010000593.1 GCA_013001805.1 Saprospiraceae bacterium
CTATGCGGTTTGCTGAGTTACCCAGGCCACTATTGTCACCACCGGTTATTATGAACCCAATGGTATTATTTTGATTAAGGAAAAAGTCGGTGCCAATTCTAAAGTCGTAAGAATCATAGTCACGTTCAAATCGATTGCTCTCAATCAATTGCAACTGATTTTGAAAACTGGTAAAATCTATGGTGTTAAAATTCTTTCCGCCGGAATACCCTACACTGCCGTAGACATTCAATTTCTTGTTGCGAAAGTTACCGCTGGCATTGGCATTACCGCGGGTCAATTCTCCTCGCGTAAGAGTACTGGATATGGTACCATTGGCTCCTTGATTTTTATCTTTCTTCAGTCTTATATCAATAATTCCAGCGTTACCCTCGGCTTCGTATTTAGCACTGGGGTTAGTGATGATATCCATCCTGTCAATTTGTTCTGCCGGGATATTCTGCAGGTAGTTGCTTAAATCTTCGCCCTGCAATGGCAGTCTTTTGCCATCAATATAGACCAACACTCCGGAACGGCTGAGTACGCTGATATTGTCATTATTATCAACCAGGACACCTGGGGCCTTCCTCAACAATCCGATGGCATTATCACCCGTGCTATTGATTGTGCCCTCAACATTGAAAACCGTACGATCAGATTTAACTTCGACCATGGCTCGTGAGGCTGTGACAGTGGCTGTCTCCAGGTCAACAGCAGAGCTATTCATTTCCAGGACCTGTAAATCAAGAGATTCACCATCCTGCAAGCTCACGTTTTGTGAGAGATCATTAAAACCTATAAAAGTGATATCAAGGCGGTAGTTTCCCGGATCTAGTTCCATGAATTGAAAGAATCCTTTGTCGTCTGACACTTCTACCTTCAAAAGCGTTGTGTCCATCAGTTGCGTAAGAGCAACATTGGCGTATAGAATGGGTTCATTATCAGAATCCACAAGTTGTCCCGTGATGGATGCTTCTTGCCCATATGATATAAGCAACACAAACAAAAACGATAGGCTGAGTCCAATTTTTTTCATAGTTCTTAATTCTGCCTGCAAAGAAATACTTATTGCAGTTCAACTGCAGATTATTTCGATTAACTAACACTAAGACTAGTCAAGGGTTCTGATAGTTGCGTGTAAAGTGAGAATTTTTAGCCTCCACTATTCTCCCGGTGAGGCTTCACTTCCTGAAAGGATGTACAGAACTTCATTATTGGTAACTGAATTGCGCGGCAAATACAAATTGTGAAATCAATGTTTTTTTTCACAACACAGGTATACTTGATCTTTCACAAATTATCACTTTTCGCCATCGTCCATCACATGATTCGTGGGACTGGATTACTAAGCACATCCGTATCACTTATCAGACGGCTAATAAATACTGTGCTGCCGCACTGAGTCGATCCCTCGTCTCCTGGCGAATATATCGCAGTTGATCGACCTGTTGCGGTTGATCCCGGCGGCAAAAGTAACTATGAATAGATCGCCGTGGCCGGTCAGTCAGGTTTCTGGTGCCTCCATGCCAGATGTGTGAATTGAAAACGGCCACCGTGCCAGCGGGAGCTTGCAATAGCCTCTGCTTGGGATGTGGTGCAGCAGGGTCCTTTAACACTTCCTGGGGCAACCGGCCACCCTTATGTGTTCCCGGCACCATTCGTGTGGCGCCGTTAGTTGTGGTAAAATCGTCCAGAAGCCAGATCGTATTGCAAACCTTATAGTCACCAGGATCAACGGTTTCGTGCCAATCTACATGCAAATTCTGCTCTCCTTTACCCGGCAAAGCGGCACGGTAATTTAGGGAAGACAACTTAATATCCTTTCCCAGAACATGGCTCACAGCCGATAATACACGGGCATTGGTGTAAAACAGGTCGAATATTGCACCTTTATTAACCAAATCGGCTAATCTATCGGCGCCGGCTTCCTTGGGATGCCGGATGTATGGAGAATCCAGCAGTTCTGACCCGGCTTGCTGGCCTTCTATTCGCATTAATTCTTCGATTTTCAGACATACGGCCGCTAGATCTGCAGGTTGCATTATTTTGCCCAGGATGAGATAACCATTCGCATCCAAAAAGTCCTTTTCCACGCTTGAAAGGAGTGAACTGTCGACTCCCAAATCAACGAGATATTCCATTTACTATCGTTAAAGATTATCGGTCAAATGTCTTCTGCAAGATAAAAAAATGCCCTGAATCTATTTACAACGGCTTCACCAGGAACCCGGATTGCAATTACATCTTCCCAATCGGTACTTATGTCGATAAATGAAAATTTTTCTGAGAGAAATGAAACCTTTCCTGAGCAATATCCGTCCTTTATATACATAGACAAAAATGTAAATGATATGCAAAAATTCGCGATCACCTTTATTCTGATTCTATGCTGTGTCATAATCGGTTATACTCAAAACGATGCCAGTGAAAAGGACAATTCGCTGAACAAAGAATGGAAAGAAGCAATACAAGAAGCGGAGAAAGCCCTCGAAGATATTCAAATGCCCGATATCGATATTGACAAGCTCATGGATGAGGCACGGCAAGCCATGCCCACCCGTGAAGAGATGGAGTCTTATAAGGAAGTGATTGCAGAAGCCGTTCGGGAACTAAAGAAAATAGACCTCAGCGAACTTGAGGATGCCCTGGATGAAATCGGCACAGAATTAGAAAACATTTTTGGTCATGATAGAGACCCATCTACACGCAAAAAAATAGAGTAATTCAGACCCGGATGGTCACGAACTGATGCCTGATATGGGCAACAAATAGAGCTTTCTACACCGTTAGTAATAAATCGAAAG
Source organism: Saprospiraceae bacterium (assembly GCA_013001805.1). GTDB lineage: Bacteria > Bacteroidota > Bacteroidia > Chitinophagales > Saprospiraceae > JABDMH01. The sequence goes on from JABDLW010000593.1 coordinate 2,784, forward strand.
GTCCGGGCACATCGGACCTTTTTTCTTGTGCCTCTGAATCATCCTCCAAATGTCTGGCCTCACAATCTCTCCTTTAATCTGAAAATTCCCTGTGTTTGTCGAAGAATAATCAAGAACATGCTTCTTCACTGTAACCATAGGATTTTTCCTTCCGTCTGAACCTACAAATAAATAAATCATAAATCCCACTGGCGTATTAGCGGGTATGATTTTATTGAATCCTGAATAACCACAGAAACCTATGAAAAACACACTGACTTTATCACTAGTTTTGGCCTTTTATTCACTTTATGCTCGTCCTGACATTTCCATTAGCGGCAAAGTGCTCGATGAATCCGGAAATCCCGTAGCCTATGCAACCATTGTGCTCAACCAGGTTTCCGACTCAACCATGCTGAAAGCAGATGTTTCAAACATTGATGGTGAATATGTTTTCGACAATATACCTGCAGGCCAATATTTCATCCAAATAACCTATGTGGGATATAAGAGTCATACTACCGATCGCATTAATTTCGATGGCAAAAATGACTTTCAGGTCCCAACCATTAATTTAAATATACAGGCAGAAAACCTAGCTGAAGTAGTCGTAAAATCTACTCGTTCTCTCGTAGAAGTACATCCGGACAAAACCGTATTTAATGTGGACGGCTCAGTTAATGCCGTAGGTAATTCAGCTTTGGAGCTACTACGAAAATCTCCTGGCGTAGTTGTAGACAATAATGAAAATCTCTTACTGCAAGGTAAGAATGGCGTACAAATCTACATAGATGGTAAAAGATCACCTTTGAGTGGAAACGACCTTGCAAACTATCTGAAATCTATGCAATCAACGGAGATCGATGCGATAGAAATCATCACCAATCCTTCGGCAAAATATGATGCAGAAGGTAATGCCGGCATCATAAATATAAGACTAAAAAAGGACCAGAATCTTGGCTTTAATGGCAGTACAAATTTGGGCTACCGGTATGGAAAGACTTCAAAATATAGTGCCGGTGGAAATGTAAATTACCGGGATAAGGATTTCAATACTTTCGGCTCGTACAATTTATACCGGGGTCAAAATAGAAACAATTTCTTTTTGTACCGGGAGCAGGGAGGAAATTCTTACGATCAAAATAATTTAAATTTTAACTCCGGTATGTCTCACAGCTTCCGGTTAGGAACTGATCTGTTTCTCAATAAAAAGAATACACTGGGATTTCTTCTTTCGGGAAATGTAAATGATGAAGATAACACCTCCGATAGTCATACAGACATTGCCAATCTGATGAACCGCAACATAGATAGCTTTCTCGTGGCATCCAATGATATTCTGCAAGATCGCAATAACCTTAACCTTAACCTCAACTATGCCTACAATTCCGGAGACGGCAAAACACTCAATATCGACCTTGACTATGGATCATACAGAAATAACAGTACATCGTTGCAACCCAATCGATATTTAGCAGCCGATGGGAAAACCTTATTGTTCGAACGAACTTTTAGCAATGTCACCCCGACAGACATTGATATATATACTGCAAAAGTTGATTTTGAGACCAAACTATTTAAAGGAAATTTAGCCTTGGGAGCTAAGACTTCCTGGGTCACCACTGATAATACTTTCGATAACTTTGACATTATTGAAGGAGAATATATTAAGAACCTGGATCGAAGCAATAACTTTGTTTACCAGGAAAATGTAAATGCAGCTTATAGCAGTTGGCAAAAAAAATTAGGTGATAAATTTAATCTAATGCTGGGACTCCGCATGGAGCACACCCACAGCATGGGTGATCTTACCAGTAGTCAGAACAACAATGATCAGGTGGTTGAAAGGGACTATCTCGACGTATTTCCCTCAGGAGGAATTACCTATCAGGCAAATGACAACAACAGCATCCGTATTAATTATTCGCGGAGGATCGACCGACCCAACTATCAAGACCTTAATCCTTTCGAATTTAAACTAGATGAGTTGACTTTCCAACGTGGCAACCC
>JABDLW010000610.1 GCA_013001805.1 Saprospiraceae bacterium
GCTGATCTCTGCTCGCTGAGGCAAATGATTGGAACTAAATTTAAGGTCTTTTCACCAATCTCCCGGTAGACAAATTAGCAGCAAACATTGTGGCGAAACAATGTGAAAATCTTTGCTTTATCTTCTTAGGCATTCCGTTACCATAGCGCTTTGGCCTCCCAATATTTGTCGTCTATTTGACAGTTTTTCGATCTTTAATTCTGCATATAGCCCGATGCTCCAATATTCTTTTGCTATTTTGGAGCATCAAGTTTGATAAAACAAAATTTATTTGGAATGAATAGCATAATTGGTCTTGGAAAGTACATTTTTGCCATACCCTTTTTAATTTTTGGAATCTTTCATTTCATGAATGCGGATGCCATGGGAGGAATGGCTCCCGGGGGTAGTATAATGGTATATATCAGTGGACTTGGTTTGATTCTGGCCGCCATCAGTATTTTTATTGGTAAACTTGACAAATTGGCCTGTGTCCTATTGGCCTTATTGCTACTCTTATTCATCATATTGATACATGCACCTGGTCTGGGAGATGAAGCCACAATGCAGAACAGCATGTCGGGTCTTTTAAAGGACATGGGACTGTTGGGAGGTGCCTTGATGGCCGCTTCTAAAGCAAAAGATAACTCAGTCATAGGATAAACGTTATTTTAGAATTTGGCAAAGGTCAAATGACGTTGGCCTTTGCTATTTTTGCTCCTCGCCAACTTTACTCCTAGTTTGAGGTATTTTGTTGAATTGGCCTATCGAGGAACTCCATTCGCCGGGTGGCAGCGCCAGCCAAACGCCTTATCGGTCCAGGAATGTATTGAAGCTAGTCTGGAAAAAATTCTGCATCAACCAGTCACTCTGGTGGGATGTGGTCGTACCGACGCCGGTGTCCATGCCTCTTCTTTCTTCGCACATTTTGATATTGCAAAACCGCTGCCTCAACATTTGTTGTACCGGATCAACCGTGATCTACCTGATGAGATTTCTGTCAAATCTTTCAGCCTGGTAGGTCCCGAATATCATGCGCGTTTTGATGCCATTTGCCGCTCCTACACATACTTTTTGACTGCCACCAGGGATCCTTTTAACAAAGATCTCGCTTATGCTTTTTACGCCTTTCATAAGTTAGATCAAACAAAGATGAGGCAAGCCGCTAGTATTATACGGCAAGGGAATGATTTTCAAGCTTTCTGCAAATCAAATTCTGACACAAAGCATTATTTGTGTCGCATCAGTGATGCAACCTGGAAGTTGGAAGATCATAACCTGATTTTTCAGATCACTGCCAACCGGTTTGTCAGGGGAATGGTCAGACTGATTGTGGGCATGAGCATACAAGTGGGATTGGGCAAATTGCAACTGCAAGACGTCTCAAACGCCGTCGAAAGACAAATTCCCCTAAAATTTCCATTGTCTGTACCTTCCCACGGTCTTTATCTAACTCAGGTGTCTTATAGCAAGAAATTGACTCCCATTAATCCAGATCGACGATAGTTCACCAGCCTCTCAGACTGGCACTTCTTCATATAATGGAAAAGAATGCATAAACTCATTGACCTCACTTTTCACCTCCTTTCTCCGCTCCTGATTTTCAGGGTCCTTAAGAATATAGTCGATCCATTCCACTGTCTTAACACAGTCTTCTTCCTTAAATCCACGTGTGGTGATTGCGGCCGTTCCTATTCTTATTCCCGAAGTGACGAAAGGACTTTGAGAATCGAATGGCACCATATTTTTATTTACGGTAATATCAGCTGAGACCAAGGCGTTCTCAGCCACTTTGCCCGTTAGTCCCTTAGAACGAAGGTCGATCAACATGAGGTGATTGTCTGTTCCCCCGGAAATCAGGTGGTAATCCAAATCAACAAAAGCTTTAGCCATTGCTTGTGCATTCTTCACTACTTGAGCTGCATAAACCTTAAAATCTGGTTGCAATGCTTCACCAAATGCCACTGCTTTAGCTGCTATCACATGCTCCAAAGGGCCACCTTGCATGCCTGGAAAAACTCCACTGTTTAAAATGGCTGACATTTTGATTGCGGTACCCTTCTTTGTTTTACGTCCCCAGGGATTATCAAAATCTTGTCCCATCATAATTAATCCTCCTCTGGGTCCGCGTAATGTCTTATGCGTCGTAGATGAAACAATATGGCAATGTTTCATCGGATCATCGAGTAAACCCGCTGCGATAAGTCCGGCAGGATGGGCAATGTCAGCGAGTAGTAAAGCTCCAACCTCATCACTGATGCTTCTAAAACTTTGATAGTCCCAATCGCGGGCATAAGCCGAAGCACCGCAAATTATCAACTTTGGATTTTCTCTTAAAGCAATCTCACGCACCTTATCCATGTCTATTAATCCAGTATCTCTTTCCACTCCGTAAAAACAAGGTCGATAAACCTTACCGGAGTAATTGACAGGTGAGCCATGGGACAAATGCCCGCCATGCGACAAGTCAAATCCCAGTATTTTCTCTCCTGGATTCAGGACTGCCAGAAAAATAGCCGCATTCGCCTGGGCTCCTGAATGAGGCTGAACATTGGCATAGGCAGCTCCAAATAATTCCTTTAGTCTGTCAATAGCCAACTGTTCGATCTGATCCACAACTTCACAGCCACCGTAGTAGCGCTTTCCCGGATAGCCCTCGGCATATTTATTAGTCAGGCAAGTTCCCATAGCCTGTAGCACCGCCTGAGAAGTAAAGTTTTCCGAAGCAATTAATTCGATACCTTCTCGCTGCCGGGTTAGTTCTTTTTGTATAAGTTCATTTACAAGTTGATCAGACATATTCTGATTTTTTATATGAAAAGAAAGCAAATGTAAAATTTATTTGAAAGAATCGGCAGACAGAGAGCATAAGGCTAAAATTCACTGCGTAGAATTTCTAGTAAATGTCCATATTCGAGCAGGAGAATAATTACATATGCGGATAACACAGATAGTACTTAGTAACAATACGCAGCAGGTAAGCAAAATCGCTAATCTCAGATAGATTTAGATTGCTATTGTCCTTCTTGTAAACTTTGATCTGGTTTACTTCCCCGTTATACACTTCCACTTGTTCCTCTCCTGACCATACCAACTGCCTGGCGGTGCTTTGATCAATATCCAGGTGTTCTTCAATCTGTTTGGTCAGATTGTCAATATATCTGGTTTCTATAGGCTTTTCGGAAAGCTCAACCTTAAACAGTCTTCTCTGGATCAAACTGAGCGAAAGCGTACCAAGTATGAAGTCTTTGGAAGGAATGGAATTTTTCAGTAAAATCATAATATCTATGTCATCCAACTGCACAAAAGCTTGCATGATTTCCTCCCGGTGATTTGGATTTGACCACGTACGGCTTAACAATGTGCTTAGGGTGGGACTTATATCAATCACATTTTGACTATGTAAGAACCTTGCTCGCTCAAGCGCTGCTATCAACATGCGCTCGGCAGATAATACGGTTTTGTGGAGATACACTTGCCAGTACATGATCTTTCTGGCAACCAAGAATTTTTCGATGGATGCCAATCCCTTTTCCTCTACCATCAATGTATCGTCAACGACACGGAACATTTTTATGATGCGATCATAGCCGATTTTGCCCTCCATTACACCGGTATAGAAACTATCCCGGTTTAAGTAGTCCATCCTGTCCAGATCCAGTTGTCCGGAAATTAGCTGGTGCAAAAAATGCTTGGGATGTTCATTCTGGAAGATCTGTATAGCCATGGTTAACCTGCCACCAAACTCATCATTTAACTGTCTCATCAGCTGCAAAGAAAGTTCTTCGTGATTAGCACTCACGAGGCGGCCTTCTAATGCATGAGAAAAAGGTCCATGTCCGATATCGTGCAGTAGGATGGCAATACTGGCGGCCTCTGACTCCTCTCTTGTGATCTCCGC
>JABDLW010000629.1 GCA_013001805.1 Saprospiraceae bacterium
TTCCAGACCAGCTGCTTGCAAAAAACCTAATCGGGCAAGGTCCCAGATACCACCTCGCGCTGTACCTGAACATTTGAGCGAGCCAGGGTTCAACCGCAATGCGTTGACTAGGTCATTGATATCCTGGTAGGGCGCATCGGCCCGGACAGTGATCCCTGCCGGATTATTCAGAATTAAGGCGAGCGGTGTATAATTAGCATAAGTTAAATCGGTTAACCCCATATGATGCATTTGAGTGATTTCCCCAGTGACCGCACCAATAGTATAACCGTCCGGCCTGGCTCGCGAAAGTGCCAAATGACCTACGACTCCCCCACCCCCGGTTCTATTGACCACATTGACAGGTACATCCAGGTATTTCTGCAGGGAAGCCGCTAACATCCGCGAAGATAAGTCAGTCATTCCTCCAGGGGCCCACGGGACAATGTAAGTGATTGGTTTGGAAGGGTATTTCTTGTTTGATGGAGCCGTATTACATGCAATAAAACAAAACAATACACCAAGCGTAATAAGCCTACTAATATTCAAGTAAAAAGGGACTTTTGACATGTCCATAAAGCTAATTAAATATCTATAGTCAACCATCCTATATGTTCGACTACTGGAACAAGAAAACGGTGGTGGTAGAATGGTAAAAATTTATCCCAGTGTGATGAATGAAAGAGAGCGGAAAGAGAATCAATTACTTATCGATAAATAGGCTGCTCTGATCGAATTATTTACGCTGAGTCGACATCTCTTTTTAAATAGCACTCATAAAGAACAGATTATGGCAAACGATATCCGGAAAAAGGCTTGGAAAAAAGTAAAGGCTATTAAGCGCTTTTACATTCACGGAAGCATCTTTATCATTATGGGATTCTTCTTTTTCTTTATGAATATGGTCACAGATCCGTTCGATATGTGGTTCTTTTTCCCGTTGATACCCTGGGGTACAATTCTCGCTTTCCATTATTTATTAGTCTTTGGTATTCCTGGTACCGGGTTGCTCTCCAATGAATGGGAGGAACGAGAATTTGAAAGACAGCTTGATCGCCTTGGAGGTGATTATCCACCCTATACCGGAGATGAAGATTTGCGTTTGGGCTCTCATCTTCCATACACAGAATTAAGTGAAGAAGAAGCATTGGAATTGCGTAAAATGCAAAAAGGAAAGGATCAGTATTTTAATGAAGATTTTGTGTAATCATCTCGTCTGTCCTTCATAGTTCTACATTTTTTTCATGTTTTAAAATTACAGACTTCGGAGAAGTCTGACATTTGTAGCCCATAGCATTCGCTATAGGTTTAGTATGCATCAATGGGCAGAATTGGAATATTAATCATAACATACCAAAAGGTGGTGTGAGTGTGCAGGGTGATCACAAGAGTCGACCGAGTTAACACACCCACCCTCACACCTGTCTGCCGACAAGCAGGCTCAAACCCTCACCCACATGAGTGTGCAATGGGTTAAAACCGCATTGTCTGATGGGTGTGGCTAACCAACACGCCTCCACGCCCCGGTATGAATCCAAACAAAGTGCGTGGTTCATACTCGTTGATTCTGTGAGCTACAATTGGAAGAAAACTTCCACACCCACCCTCACCCCCAAACTCGCACCCACATGGGTGTGCAAGATGATCACAAGAACCAACCGATGCAGCTTCACACCCTGGTATGAAACCAAACATAGTGCCTACCAGGATGAGGGTAGGTGGTCTTGAGCGTTTCGAGAATAGAATTAGAAAAACTACCGAAGCAATTAATAGAGCCGTACATTTATTGCCCAATCTTAGTGATTTTCAATTATGCCCATCACCATAAAGAAATTTGAAACCTACGAAGTCATCGTCCCTGCGCACGAAGGCACTATTGAAAGCAAGGGTATTAACAAACCGCTCCATAAATTACCTTCCGGGGCAACTCCTTCTTACTCGATTCAATTTGATCGATTACCAAAGCTGATATTAAAAATGCATTTGAGCAATGGCATTATCGGTTGGGGAGAATGCTACCGCGACCATAATTGGGCACAAGTAGAAGCGATAATCAAAGTATTGCTGGGAAGGGACATTCATCAATTATCACTTCAAAAATTACCTTTTACATTTTGCCGGGAGTACGATGGGTTTGAATGTGCCATCTGGGATGCTTATGCAAAATGTCATAAAATGAGGGTGGTAGATTTGCTGGGTGGAGCAGTCCAGGATAAGGTGAAGATTGGAGCCTGGTCGAGTCATCGATCGATTGAGGACATCGGCCCTTTGGTTTCCAATTATGCTGAAATGGGATTTGATTGTATTAAATTCAAAACTGACCTGGAAGACGATGTGGTTGCCTGGTGTACAGAAATTGCAAAAGTAGCTCCTGGCATGCAGGTTATTTTGGATCCTAACGAACGATGGCAATATCCGGGAGAAGTTAGAAAGCGAGCGAAGGTTCTTGAGGGGATTGGAAATGTATTGTGTCTGGAAGATCCACTTCCCAGATGGCGATTGAATGAATATGCGCTATTGCGTTCTTTTACTTCGGTACCGATCGTATTGCATGTTTCGCTCCCCTATATCTTGCATGGGCAGCGGATCAAAGATGCGATTCAGGCCATACAGGCTGAAGCGGTCGATGGTTTTAATTTTAATGGTGGCCTGGCCAATTTTCAACGGCTCGATCATATTGCTACTGCAGCAGGTCTCCCCTGTTGGCATGGATCAGAGTTGGATTTAGGCATATTGGAAACCATGTATGTGCATTCGGCGGCAGCGGCGTCTTCATGCATTTGGCCTTCGGATATTTTTGGGAGATTGATCCGAACACATGATCTATTAGAAGAGCCCCTGAAAATGGAGCCACCATATGTCTACTTACCGGACGGTCCGGGTTTGGGTGTAGCACCTGACGAAGAAGCACTAAAACAATTTGCAATCGGTACCAGGAAATTTGCATAGAGCTTTGAAAAAAGAACAAGTATCTATAGATGAAATAATGGAGGCCGCGGCCACTTTTGGAATTAGCGATAATTCAATTG
>JABDLW010000670.1 GCA_013001805.1 Saprospiraceae bacterium
AGCCTGAGGCGATGAGTGCTTCATACATGACAATGTATTCACTGTAGTAGGTGTCATTATCTGAAACAAATAGTAGAATGGAATCTTGCTGACTGATAGATCTCCCCCAAAGCAGCAACAAACAGATCAACACCAGGGCAATTCCTTTACATCGTTTTAGCATACCTTTATTTTGGCTGATGGGCTAACCGTGGCGTCCTGAAATGCGACTTTAACTCCAGATGGAATGATCTTCTGGGTTTTATTCAAAAATCATACCGCGTAACCTTTGAATCTCCGATCGCTGTCGCGGGGGCACCTTGTTCCATCTTCAGCGAAAAGTTTATTTTGAATGACTTAAAGAGGTGAATTCCTTCAGATTCCATAAATGGTCTTTTAAATTTAAAGACCAGCAGAATTCTATGTCCAACAGAACCTCTGTGTGTTAATAGGTATGAGAAAACCGGCGAAGCAGGTGATCGGGGAATAGTGACGACACTCCTATTAATGCGCATAATTTTCCAGGAGGTGTCATTCGTCATCGAGACGCTCATATTCAATCGGTCTCGATCTTCGATTCGTTCATTCGTCACTCGTCATTCGTCACTCGTTCACTCCTTCCTGATAAAGTAAACTTTAGCAATTTTACCATCTTCTATTTTATAAATCGCCAGGGCTTCCAGAGGATCATTTTCGCCAAATCCCGTCACCCGTTCCTGATCAATGACGGTGTTTCCAAATGATATGCGATTGATTATTTCGCAATGTAGTTCCGGTGTATTTTCAAACATTTTTGCATAACCCGGTTTGATGTTTGCTTTGCCTTTTTGCGTCAATTCATCAGGAAAATTATATATTTCAAAATCATCGCTGTAGGGAGCCAGAAAGGCATTAATGTCCCGGGCATTATATCCGTTCAATTGCTGTTGAACCAAATCTTCTGGTGATAATTTAACGACAGTATCGGGAGCAATTATTTTTCCATTTTTGATGATTAATTCAATTTGATGTAATGCTTCCAGATCTTCCAGCGGATTCTTTCGCAATACCACAAGGTCAGCGATTTTCCCCGGCTCGATGGTACCCAATGAGTCAGATTTTCCCACCGCCGCAGCGCCACCCATGGTTGAGGCTTTTAATATTTCGGCGTTAGAAAGTCCCGCTTCTTGCATAGCTGCCATTTCTTTATAATAGGAAGATGCATGAAAAGTTCCGACATTGCCGGCATCAGTGCCGGTGGCAATTTCAATATTATTGTCCTGCAATATTTTAAGATTTTCCGCCATGATCTTTTTTTGCCTGGCATCTTGTTCGGCAAATGCTTTTTCACTTTCGCGGGCCTGTTTCAGCAGATTGCCATTTTCCAAATGCTTTAAGTCATGCGTCGAACCCAGTGGGGTGGGATGACTATATTTAAAATCATACTTCGAAAGTGGAAGTGTGGCGGTAAAGACTTTACCATAATTGGCTCCTACAATTAAAGTGGGAATATATACCGCATTGTTTTTCTTAAATAATGCGATAAAATCATCATCTACCCGGTGATCTTGTACACTGTGTACCAGCACATCAGCACCAGCCTTTAGTGCATACTTGGCCGTATTTAGTTGAGTTGCATGTACAGCGACCCTTAGATTGTTTCGATGACTTTCTTCAATGGTGGCTTTTACTATCTCATAGGTTGACTCCGCGGATTGGCCCGGTAAAACGATGTACCAAATCTTGATAAAATCTGGCTTCAACGGCAATTGTTTCTGTACCAAATCAATGGCTTCTTGCGCACTATTCACTTTGATTATTGGAGGATCTTCTATATCAAAGGCGGCCGGCTGGTACGTGGAAATCAGAGGGCCCGTCACAAAGAGAGATGCCGCAGCCACGTCTTCAAGGTTTTCGTCTCTGATGGCGTAATTTGACATGGGACCACCGATGTCCATGACACTGGTAATGCCACAGCGGAGATAGCGTTTTAGCAGATCCTGGGCATGAGATCTCAACCATTGAATCTCATCCTCATAAGGTCGATAAGCGGTCAGGTCGATCGCGTCGGGACGAGTGTACAAGCCCCCGGATTGGAACAAGTGAATATGTGCATCAATTAGACCAGGCATCAGAAACCTTTGGCTTCCGTCCAGAATTAGTACATTTTCATCAGGTTGCAAATCCGTGCCAACCTGTGAAATCAAACCGCGATCGATGGCGACGTCCTTAATCACCGTTTTACCATCTACCAGGTTGATCACCGACACATTATCAATGAAAATTTGCTCTTGTGCTTTCACACTTTGAACCAACCCCCATACCAGGAAAATCAGATGTAGAAATCTCATACTTTCAAAATTGAATGCCCATTATGCATTGACAAAACTAATGCATCTTTTGACGACCATACTGGTCTAAGATATCAAATCATCTTTATCATGAAGGCCGGTTTACCGCGTATATGATAATTTGAGGGAAAAACCGGCAACTTCCTATTTGCTTTTTACTGGATGTTGAAGTTCTTTTTTTAATAATCATGGTGAGCATCAAACCCCACCATTCCGGTTTTGCTCCATGCTCCTGATTATCATAGATTTTTCCAGTAAAGGATTTCAGGTCCTTGTATTTATATTGGGTCCATCCGAGTTTCTGCTGTTTCTTGTAAAGAGAGAAAGTAGTATCTCGATCTTCCAGATTATATATTTAGAAATGGAAATAACAATACTGAGGAGCTTAGCAAAATGATCTAATCCAGTTTTGCTAAGGCATTGCAAATGAGATTTTGAATTGAGAAGTATGGAGGAGGGAAGGATTAAAAAACTAAATCAATGATAACCCAGTGCCACATAACGCAAGAGCAGGGACAGACCAAAGACCTTTGGAAAAGGTCTACTTCCAGCCTAGTAGTTCGTAGGCGAGTGTTCTTGAGCGATCCGGTGTCCCGTATAAGTTTGCCCCGTCCATCTGGCTGGCCAAGCCGGACAGGCTGGAAGCGAAACAAGAATAGAGATGAGGATGACATGTATTCTTCACTATTAAGTACACGAAGTATAAAACTATGTCTTACCCAATAAATATGTTCAATCACTGGATTTTATTTTAATACCGAAATTCTTGACCATTGTCTGGAAGATCCATGTCCATGCTTGGTGAACTTTATCGTATCTTCCAACCTAATCCAACCAATACTTATGGTTCGTTCTAGTTTACTATGGATTATAATATCAGTGACCATTTGTACCCAATGTCGTTACGGTGAGAATGAGATGCCATCCAGGCCAAATGTATTATTTATAGCGGTGGATGATCTGAGACCTGAGTTAGGCTGCTATGGAGCAACCCACGTCTCCACACCGAATTTTGATCGGCTAGCGGAAATGTCCACATTATTTACCCAAGCCTATTGTCAGCAAGCCGTCTGTGCACCTTCGAGAAATAGCATCATGACTGGCCTGAGACCAGATGCAATGGGCATTTATAACCTCTACACATTTTTTCGAAAACAAGTGCCTGGTGTCACCACCCTCCCGCAACATTTTAAGAATAATGGATATTTTACCGAAAGAATTGGTAAGATTTATCACACCGGTCACGGCAACCTGGATGACAGCCTGTCCTGGTCCCAACCTGCAGCCAAATTGTGGCGACCGGAGATTGTGACCAGGGGAGATACAGTCGGCCTGGAGCGAGATTTTCCGGCGATTAATGAGAAGAAATTGCCTTTTTATCGTTCATCTCAACCCGAAAAAAATATGTCGGATGTGGTTTCAACCGACTATGCTGTCAAGCGATTAGGGCAACTGAAAGACACGGCATTTTTCTTTGCCGTTGGTTTTAGCAAACCTCATTTACCTTTTGTGGCTCCGGCAAAATATTGGGATCTATATAACCCGGGTAAGATTGAGATACCCTCCCGAACGGTGCCAGAAGGAATGCCCGGCGTAGCACTACATCAATTCGGAGAGCTGCGCAAATATCATGGAATTCCGGAAGACGGACCGCTCGATGACGAAACATCGAGGAATCTTATTCATGGCTACTACGCCGCCGTAAGTCTGGTTGACGCTCAAATCGGTAAGTTGTTACAGGCGATAGAAGATAATGACTTGCTAGATAACACCATCATCGTACTTTGGGGTGACCATGGTTGGAAATTAGGTGATTATGGGGGTTGGTGTAAGCATACTAATTTTGAGGTAGACACCAGGGTTCCACTTTTTATTATGAATCCCAAAGATCGGGCTGGTCAGAAGTCAAACTCGATCGCTGAACTGGTTGATCTATATCCTACGATTTGTGATTTGGCAAATCTTCCCTTGCCTGATCATTTAGAAGGACAAAGTTTAATACCCATTCTAAAAGATCCAACAGCGAAAGTAAAAGAAGTCGCATTAAGTCAGTATCCCCGGGGAAAATCCTTAGGCTACGATCGAAAGAATGAGTGGATGGGATATAGTTTGAAGTCCGGAAACTTGAGATTTACCCGTTGGCAGAAATATGAAAATCCCAATGAAGTCTTAGCCATGGAATTATACGATCATAGTAGTGGACCGGTAGCTATAAAAAATCTGGCGATAGATTCAAATTATACCAGAGACTTGGAAAGGATGAATAATTTGCTCAATCAGGAATTATCCAAATATCACCGGCATAAACCAGAAAAATCTGATTAATTCACCGGTCAATATTTGATAAAAATCATAAATTATTCTGGCAAGTAAAAAGAGACCTTTATTTGCCATGTTGCCATAAATAGATCATCGCTACCGAACCGTACGGTGAATATCTATCTTTAAAAACCCGAAATTGTTCTTTGTTCAAATGACTTAAGTCGTGCAATTGCCTCAAACTGCGACGGATGATTAAATCGTCGTAACTAAAGATGTTTGGCCTTTCCAGGGCATGCAATAAAAGCATCTCTGCCGTCCAGCGTCCCACGCCGGGTAATGCGGTCAGCATCTTAATTGCATTTTCATCAGGCATTTGAGGCAACTGGGAGAGATCCAGCTTTCTCTCTATGACCGCTTGAGCTATGCCTTTTATGTAGGTGACTTTTCTGTGTGTCATACCACATTTTTGTATCTCCTCTGCCTTGGCTTCAGCAATTTCCCGGGGTCCGACTTTTTTAACCAATGCTTCCATGCGTTTATAGACAGTGCTTGCTGCTTGACTGGAAATTTGCTGAGCAATAATACTTTGTATCAGCGATTGAAATGCATTGGGATTAATCCGCCGGTTTAATTTGCCGTATTTAAGAATAATGGAGCCCAGGCGCTCATCTTGACGGGTGAGATGATCTGTTTCAATTTGTCCATATTTAAAATACTGCATTTTAATACCTTGATTTCATCACTGTATCATTATTTGGTGTCTAGTTGTTTTCTGTGTCTTTGTGAATCGCCTCTAACTAATTTTATTGATCAGTTACACTCACCAGGCACTTTTCCGGACCAGTAGTTGCCCGGACGTGGCGGTAAATAGCTACCTCACAGACCATACAATCTCCGTGCATTGGTAATCTGCTCTGCTTCTGTAGTGTCCGGATATAAAATATACCTGGGTGCAATGATGGGTTTTGACTTGATTACGTAGATTTTTATGATACTGCTGAAGGGGAAGTCTCCCTGGGTTATTTTCAATAAAATCTTTTCCATAGCGGTAAATTCTTCATGATCACTTTCAATGATCTCGGCCTGCCCCTTCAATTGGAAACCCTTTTGTACGAGAATGTCAATGAAACTAATGCAAACCCGGTAATTTCGGCGAATATTTTTCATTGTCTGGGGAGAGGCAATATTGGCAATGATGATGGAGTCATTTTTGTAAGTTGCAAATACCTCCTTAGGAGATACATTAGGTTGGTTTTCTGTGGAAGAAGTCGCCAACCAACACAATACACTTTGATCAATATATTTCTTGATTTCTTCTGTGAGATTCATGCATCTTGCAGATTGATTGGAGTGAAATGTAGCTAAATGCCTTAATCGGACAAAATTTTTTTTCAGGTAGGAGGTGTGAAAATGAGCATTAGAGATACTCCAGGTATTCGGCGGTATACATGCCGGATGCGATGTCGTCTTCCAAATTTTCCGGTAGGACTTTATTCGACAGCCCTTCCTGAACCGCAACC
>JABDLW010000695.1 GCA_013001805.1 Saprospiraceae bacterium
GAGGGGTTGAGGGGTCTAGGGTTGAGCCCGTTTTTAATATTTCGACGTAGAGTGGGCGAGCGGGTTCTCCCCTTCCGGGGGAGTTAGAGGGGTGTGCGGTGGGTTGAGAGGGTCTAGCGAAACTTAAAAACCAAACCTAGATCTACTGTCATGCCATAAAACTCTTCATCCCGCAAACGGTCCACAATGCCTAAGAAAGAACGCTCCGGTGTATTGGTGACGTTGTTTAGATTTAATAGAATGGTCCATCTACCCTTTTTATCAACTTTTTGCTTTATTGCCACATCAAAACGATAGGATGCCTGATCATAAAAATCACGTTCTACCGTAGTGCCCACGCCAGAATCTGCACTACCTATACCAGGATTACCGGGCGACAATGCATCACTTTGGTGTATCATAGATATTCTTCCGGAAAATCCTCCTTTTTCATATCCTAAATTAATATTGGCCAAGACATTTGCCTGGCCTACAATATTACCCTGACGTACCGTATCAGTAATGATAGTTTCAAAAAAGGTGGGTGGGCCGACATACACTGTTTCTACACTAAATAGGGGATAAAAAGTCTTACTCGATGATAGGGTAAGATTTGCTCCAAATACCACGCCCCGTAAAAAATTATTTAAGGATGTAAGGTTGGTCTGAAAATCAAACTCAACTCCTCTCACGGTTGATAATCCCTGAATATTACGAGGTTCGGTTACAGTCCAGCCTTTATACCCTTCACTATTGTCGGTTTCAACATAAGTGGCAATAAAATCTATATTACTAAGCTCTTTGTAAAAACCACCCACAGTAAATAAACCAAACTTATTATAAAAAGAAATAAACGCATCATAATTCCACGCAGTGGTATGCAACAACTGTGGGTTACCATACTGTAGCTCTCTACCCGTTGGATTTAAATATTCCCAAGGTACAATGTTAAAAAAATTGGGTCGGGAGAGGGTTTTGGTAGCGGCAAGTCGAAAATCCATCCACTCAAAAGCCTTGTACTTCAGATTGACCATAGGGAGTAATTCTCCATATTTTCTCCCATCGGTCTTCGACTGTACCTTGACAGCTGTATCATCATTGTCATTATCTCGACTGCCGGTGATGATAAAGCTGGTATATTCCTGATCGGTTTCTTCGTATCGCGCACCACCTCGTATGTCGAGCTTTTTACCAATATTAAACTCTGCCATCAGATAACCGGCGGTAATTGATTCTCCCCCTTTATAGTCCCCGGAATTGATAAAGAGGTCCTCCTGATACCAATCGAGATATGCGTCTTTAAATCGCCTCATTTTCGCAATATCCAGGTGGCCATTATAAGCGATTTCTTCACCGGTCTGGTAACTCGTGCCAAAGAGCGCATTATGAGCTGCCAAATCCACATTTTCCAAAGAAGTTGCTAACGAAGATCGAATGGATTCTGTGCCGGGTAATATATCATACTGTCCATCGTAAAATTGATCGTTCGTGTAAGTACCAATGAAATTGGCCAGCAAAATCTGGCTTGCATCACCAATGAATTTTTGAGGCTCTCTACTTGCAGGACTTTGATCCCGGAGGTAAGGACTTACGATGATGCCTTCACGATCCCTATCACGTGTAGTTTCAATGTATTTTATGCCGGTCTTTAGATATCCACCCAGAGATTTGTTGAGTTTAAATGGATACTTTAAGTCAATCTGAGAAGTCAATCTAGATTCATTAACCTGAGTACTATTAAATCGCGAGTCATATAATATGGTATTTTCCAAATTATGACCAAAAGCGTCCTGTATCGCATTAAAATCCTGGTCATTTTCAATCGATCTTTTTATTGCGGCCAACTCTCTAAATCTACCGGTAAGTTCACCTGGTGTACTCTGGTCTGAGAGGGCATAAGAAGATCGCCATTCAATTTCAACCGGGCCAAAAATATGCTTACCGGAAAGGCTATTACTCGAAAGTAAAATATTGCGCTGATTTTCTCTTATATCAAATTCCTGATAATTATCAGCAATCCGGTAGCGACGCCGGTAACGTAGTTCATCCCGGTCAGTGACTCCCAAACTTGAATTGAGTAAAATCGAATGCTTGTTCGTTATGTCATAATCCATCGTAAGACTTCCTCCATACCGGGTTCTGGTTTCGAGTTTGTCGGCAAGGCTATGGCTATTGACAGAAAGTACAGGATTCCCTGCTGCATCGGAACCCTCAAAGATATAATCGGTGATGCGGGACTCGTTACTGCGATTTGCTTTTTGATAATTCGCGGTAACGATCACACCCAGTTTGTTCCCGAAGAATCGATTACTTCCACTGATGCTACCTCTGAACTGACCGAAATCATCCCGCAATTGGTTGTAACCCGGTAGAAGGCGACCCTGCACCCGATAACCCTCTTCCGCTTTGGCCACAGTAAAGTTTACCGAGCCGCCAATGGCATCACCATCCATATCCGGGGTGATCGATTTAAATAGCTCAATTCCGGCCAGCATATCCGGCGAGATCATGCTTAAGTCTACCGAACGATCGGACTCTTCCGTGGATGGTAGACGTTCACCATTTACAGTAATGGAATTAAAACGAGGTGAAATACCTCTTATGCTGATTCGCTGACCTTCACCGGCATCGCGATACACGGACACACCGGCCAATCGACCTACTGCCTCTGCTGCATTCTGATCGGGCAATTCCTGCAACTTTTCCTGAGAAATGACATTAACGATAGTTCCAGCATTGATCTGTCGATTGATTGCCGCACGCTGACCCGTTGCTTGTCCCCGCACTACCACTTCATTCATCATGACTCCGCTCTCTGATAAAGTAATGTTTTGCTCCACTTCGGAACCGGCAGCAAATGTGACCTCAATAGACTGACTTTCATAACCCAGATAACTAAAGGTTACGGTATGAATACCAGCCGGAATGTTGGTCAGCCGGTATTTACCATCCAAATCTGAGGTGGCCCCCATACTTAGTTCTTCAATAGCCGCAGTAGCAAAAGCCAATGGCTCACCTAAGCCTCCATCGGTCACTATACCATAAAGAACTGCGTTTTGTGCAACAAGAGATCCACTAAAAATGAGTCCGAATAGAAAAAGAGAGAGTTTTGACATGTGCTAGCTTAAGATGAACAAGTTCGCAAAAAAAAACCGATAATTCAACACAACTAATTAGGGGTACAAAGGAGTCATCTGACTTCTAAACTTCTGATATTCTACACTTTGTGCAGGCAACATAGGACTGCTTCATTGACACGCGCATTACATAAATGCAAATTTGAACCCTTAGACATATGTTTAATCACCTGCTCTTGTGATAACTAAAGTTGATCGGAGCTCAGCGGAAAAACAACTGATGCAAAAGGGGACTTTGTACATTTGCGAAAAAAAAAATGCCAAACCTATCCTTACTAATTGCAGCGATATTATGTGTATCCTGGGAAGCATTGGCACAGCTTACCTTCTTAGATACTTATCAGGACTATCAAGAGTCAGTGATCACTGACCGGCGTTTTAAGCACCATGAGATAAAGCCATTAATTCTGGCCCTTCCGGATTCATTGTTTGAAGTGAAGGTAGCGGGGAGGTCCATCGAAGGACGGGAAATCTACTTAATAAAAGTAGGTCGGGGATCAACCAAAGTACTACTATGGTCCCAAATG
>JABDLW010000702.1 GCA_013001805.1 Saprospiraceae bacterium
GCATGCAGCTTTTCCTTAATCTTATTTTTATCGAGAAAGTCCCAATAAGCACTTGCTGTTGTTGCAAAACCACCGGGAATACCAATCCCTAGTGGTTTTAAATGTCGAATTAATTCACCCAGAGATGCATTTTTCCCTCCGACTTTATCGATACTACTTAAGTCAATTTGTTCGAAATCCAGAATATACTTCATAATCCTACCTTGAGGTAACCTGAATTTCATCAAATAGACTTTTACATCTCATGATTTTAATCTATTTCGTTCATGATAATGATCAGATTAACATTCTATGATGAAATGGGAGAAGTCGAAAGCACCTGGAACTCTTTGAGCTGCTCTTTTGCGGCCATATACCCGATTTTAAAAATTTCATCAATATGGTTTAATCCGAAACTGCGGAACGCTCACCAGTAAATAAAAGCCATCCTGCGAAAGAATCCCGTGATGGTGGTCAGAAAGTAGGCTGATTGTCATTGTACTTTATTAAACCTTGTCTTCATTTGGCCGAGGCTTTGCTATTTGGAATCTGTCATTTCTTATTATCAGTGGTTCATCATCATACTGCGTGACTTCGATCACCAAGTGCCTGGTGCTTTCATGCTATTTTTGCATCAATAAATAAATGAAAGAATGGATACAGAAATGAATGTTAGAACTATGCCAAGGATTGGTGATAAAGCGCCCGATTTTGAGGCCGTGACAACTACAGGCAGATTAAAATTTTCCGATTACGCAAAGGATAAGTGGTTGATTCTGTTTTCGCATCCTGCAGATTTTACACCGGTTTGTACAACTGAACTTACCGGATTTGCCGAGCGAAAAAAAGATTTTGATGCCTTAAATACCAGGCTAATTGGATTGAGCATCGACAGTGTACATGCACATTTGGGTTGGGTGGATAACGTGCACAAGAATTCAGGTGTGTATTTTGATTTTCCAATTATTGCTGACATCGACATGAAAGTGGCAAAACTTTACGGTATGCTGCAACCCAATGAAAGTGAAACGGCGGCAGTCAGAGCTGTATTTTTTATTGATCCTTCGAGAACAATCAGATTGATCATGTACTATCCGCTCAACGTTGGTAGAAATATGGACGAGATCCTGAGGTCCCTGGAGGCGTTGCAGACGGCAGATAAACACAAAGTCGCTCTGCCTCTTAATTGGAAAAAGGGTGAGAAAGTGATCGTGCCACCTCCAAAGACCTTAGACGAAATGGAGGCAAGGAGAAATGACAAAAGTGTAGAACTGGTCGATTTCTATTTGGCCAAAAGATCACTTAATTAATGAAATATAACTAAATAGGGTTAGAGTATTGGGATGGCCTTCCTTTGATATAGCTTGGAGGAAGGTCATCCTCCTGACTTTATATTTAGGGCGACAAAAAAGGGCATGGGGAGTGTTGATCTTGTATTACCTGTACTGATGAAAGTGATTTATTTGCTGAGATCAATCTTACATGAAGGAAACGGATAGATTGCAGTCCAAATTAATTTTTGCTTTAGTTGCCAGCCTCACATTGGGCCTGGCTCCTTTTCTGCCCGAACCCCATTTGATTGGCAAGTTGCGGTGGTTATGGGGTGGGGGGCATGGTATGCAGGTGGCCGATTACTTTGATTTGGTCATGCATGGTGCACCGTGGCTTTTTCTTGTTTATTATTTAATTAAATGGGGGTTTCGCAAGGTGAATTCTAGATCTGAATTTAAATCAAGAGACTAAAATCTGAAAGTGTATCCCAACTAAAGAAGCCGTTATAGTGATCATGATCACGCTACTAGAAATGATTTCGGACTAATTTTGTAAAATAACTTAAATAGAAAAAATATGAAAATACAACAGATTTATACGGGTTGCCTGGCACAGGGGGCCTATTACATTGAGAGTGAAGGTGAGGTTGCTATTATAGACCCTTTGCGTGAAGTACAACCATATATTGATATGGCTTCTCGGAATAATGCCAAGATTAAATATATTTTCGAAACTCATTTTCATGCTGATTTCGTCAGTGGGCATCTTACACTGGCGGATAAAACCGGTGCCAAGATAATCTACGGGCCCACAGCCAAGCCCACTTTTGAGGCCCATGTGGCTGCTGATGGTGAAGAATTTAGATTGGGTAAAGTAACCTTTAAGCTGTTGCACACACCAGGGCATACCATGGAATCGAGTACTTTTTTATTGAAGGATGAATCTGGAAAGGACCATGCAATATTCAGTGGCGATACGCTCTTCCTTGGAGATGTGGGTCGTCCCGATCTTGCGCAGAAGGCAGCCAATATGACGCAGGAAGAATTGGCAGGACTGCTTTACGATAGCTTGAGAAATAAAATCATGACTTTGGTAGATGATGTGATTGTTTATCCTGCCCACGGGCAAGGCTCCGCATGTGGTAAAAATATGATGACCGAGACAATCGATACCCTGGGTCACCAGAAAAAGGTGAATTACGCCCTGAGGGCTGACATGACCAGAGACGAATTTATTAAAGAGGTAACCGAAGGACTTTTACCACCTCCTGCCTACTTTCCCATGAATGTCAAAATGAATAAAGAGGGATATGAAAGCATTGATACCATTATCAGTCAGGGTAAGCGAGCCCTGGACCCGGTTGCTTTTGAACTTGAAGCCGAAACCCATGAAGCACTGATTTTAGATGTAAGGGATAAAGATGATTTTCGCAAAGGATTTATTCCCAGATCCATTTTTATCGGTTTGGATGATGACTTTGCACCCTGGGTTGGAGCGTTGATCAAAGACGTATATACGCCTATATTGCTGGTGACTCCCGAAGGACGGGAAGAAGAAGCAGTGACCAGACTTGCCCGGGTAGGATTCGATAATACATTGGGTTACTTAAAAGGTGGAATCGCTGCCTGGGAGGCTGCGGGTAAAGAAATTGATCGCGTCGATTCGATGTCGGCAGAAGCCCTGGCAGAAAAGATATTGAGGTCGGGTAAGGACTTATTGATTTATGACGTGAGAAGGGCATCGGAGTATAATGAAGATCATTTGAAAATCGCGGCTAATACGCCTTTAGATTTCCTAAATGATCATTTGGCTGAATTTCCCAAAAAGACTCCGTTCTTCCTGCACTGTAAAGGAGGTTACCGGTCGATGATTGCTAGTTCCATTTTAAAATCACGTGGATATCATAATTTGATCGATGTTATGGGAGGGTTTGAAGCGATAAAGGAAAGTAAAATCGAGGCTCCCGTCTTTGCTACGTCGGAAAAAACAAATAGTTAATCTTGACCAAAAAGAAGGAGTTTTCTCCGGTTTTGGCAAGGGCTCGATTTATTTATATAAAATGACATGGCAGCAATAATAGGTGTTCCCGGATAATGATCCGGGAGCACCTTATAATAAAATTAACTATGAAAAAATTAGTAATATCCGGAGCTGTCTTCAGCCTGGTCCTCCTGTTTGCATGCACCTCCAACACCTCAGAATCTGAAAATAAAGAAGGAGATCAAAGAGAGCTGGAAGCGAGGTATCTGGAAAAGGGAATTGATGTGACAGCAAAGACATTTAAAACCATGAGTGGACATTTGATGCAGGCGATGCAGGAAGGAGGCATAGCTAATGCCGTGAAATTTTGCAACCTGAATGCCTATGCACTGGTAGACAGTATCGCTCGTAGCCAAAATGTCACAATAAAAAGAACCAGCCATAAATTACGCAACAAAAAAAATGGACCTGATCCCGATGAAGAAAAAGTGATCCAGGATTATCTTACCCAAAATGAAATACCCGCTCCCCGCGTAAGAATTCAAGAAAAAAGCATACGTTATTTCGCACCTATACATGTAATCGACAATTGCTTGAAGTGTCATGGCACATTCAATTCCACCTTGAAGTCTTCTGACTATGCAGTTATTCAGGAACTCTACCCGGAAGACCAGGCCATTGGATTTGAAGTCGGTGATTTACGAGGAATTTGGAGCCTGGAGTTTGCCAGAAATGAATAGAAATAACTCGGGAGGCTTCCCAGTCCGTGGTTCTTCACCTAGTGCACTTTCCAGGCCTTCCTTTATATGTCTTTGTCTAACGTTATATTACTGAACCAGGGCTGCAACCCATGGCAGCAATAATTAAATCAACCGTATCCTTCTCTTTCCCTCAATAAGAATTCTGCTCGATTTCAACACGAGATGGATAAACGCCTTTTAGAACAAATCTTTTCGAAATTTTTCAAGATACGTATCGCTTATTAGTATTACCCTATGAGGTCGTGCTATTAATTCCTATTTTGATTCAACCAAAAACATATTAAGTACATCTTAATATGTTATTTTTGACAGAGCATTTTTTTAGTCGTTATGGGATACAATTCGAAATATATCGTGCTGAGGATATAAATCATTGATTGTGAGCACTCTTATTTTCCTAAAATAGTTTATTTTGGAAACATGTGTTGCATAATTAAAAATATGACGATAGAAAATATTAACGAATGTACGGTGTTAAACAATGGCCATAAAATGCCATGGTTGGGTTTTGGGGTTTATCAACTCAATGATGGCGAGGAAGTGCAAAAGGCTATAAATAAGGCATTTGAAGCAGGGTATCGTAGCATAGACACGGCCACTGTCTATCGCAATGAAAAGGGAGTCGGGCAAGCGATCAACAACAGCGGTATTCCCCGTGATCAAATTTTTTTGACTACCAAGGTGTCAAATGATGATCTACGTGGAAAGCGTACCATGGCTGCATTTGAGGAAAGCCTTGAACGGTTGGGCCAGGACTACGTGGACCTGTACCTCATTCATTGGCCGGTTGAACACTGTTATCTGCACGCTTATCGGGACCTGGAAAAGATTTACCATAGTGGTCGAGCTAAAGCCATTGGACTCAGT
>JABDLW010000709.1 GCA_013001805.1 Saprospiraceae bacterium
GGGTTGACCATTCCCAAATTTTTGCATCTCTAACCGTCAAAAGAGCTGCCTCGGTCTCCAGATCCTCGCTCTTTAGATTTCTTAAAACACTATAATCGTCTAACACAAAAAAGCCGCGGCCGAATGTTCCCAGAACCAGATCATTTTCACGTTCCTGGATGGCAATGTCACGTACAGCAATGGTTGGCACACCGGATTTCAACTGTTTCCATTCGGCACCTCCATCGTTACTAAAAAACACACCAAATTCAGTGCCTACAAATAATAGATCGGGATCCAAATGATCTTCTTCGATCGCATAGATCGATCCGCGATCCGGTAGATTATTACTTATTTCCTGCCAGCTTTCACCTTGATCAACACTGCGGTACAAATAAGGCTTAAAGTCGCCGTATTTATGGTGGTTGAAAGCGACATAGATGACTTTTTCATCATGATGTGATGCAAGGACTTCATTTACATAGCTCATATGTGGGGCACCGGCGATTTCGATTCTGGTCCACCCGGCCCCGCCATTTGTTGTGATATGAACTAATCCATCGTCTGATCCAGCGATTAAGAAATCAGGGTTCACTGGTGATTCGCTAAAAGCGACCACTGCGCCAAACTGTGATGTTGAACCATTCTTCATCACGGCATCAATACTCCATACCCGGTCCATCACCTCAAGCTCATTGCGATTTATCTTCCGGGAAAGATCTTCACTAATGACCTCCCAGCTATAACCGCGGTCGTCTGATCTGAACACTTTATTGGCAGCGAAATACAGTCTACCTTCGACGTGTCTACTGACTTCGAGAGGAGCATCCCAGTTCCAAATGTATTCATCTTCACCTTCCTGGGGTTTCGGCTGAATGCCCAGCTCCTCTCCACTCAACTTATCGTAACGCACCAAAACTCCATGTTGCGATTGAGAATAGACGATGTTGGGATTGAATGGATCTACCTGACTTTCAAATCCGTCACCACCGTGGGTGATAAACCACTCATCATTGGCAATTCCGTTACTACTGAGTGAGCGGGAAGGTCCGCCAAGACTAAAATTATCCTGAGTACCGCCATATATGTAATAAAAAGGTTGGGTATTGTCTACTGCAACCTTATAAAATTGTACCACCGGCAGGTTGGCCTTGAAGTGCCAGGTCTTGGCATGATCCCAGGTCTCGTAAATACCGCCATCGCATCCAACTATAAAATGATCGGTATCGGTGGGATCAATCCACATACAATGGTTATCAACGTGCTTGGCGTCTTCGCCAACATTTTCAAAATTCTTACCTCCATCCAGCGAGACCTTCATCCAGGTGTCCATGGCATACAGTTTATCGGGATTAGCTGGATCGGCAATAATCTCCTGATAGTAATTACCACTGGTACTATAACTTCCACGCTTATGCCAGGATACCGCCCGGTCGGTTGAGCGATACAGACCACCCTTGTCATCGGCAGCTTCGACGATGGCATAAATAATCTCCGGATTGGCTGGTGAAATGGTCATACCAATTCGGCCTAAATCGACCTCGGGCAGGCCTTTAGAAGCTTTTTCCCAGTTTTCGCCACCATCGGTAGACTTGTAAATGGCTGACCCCGGACCACCTCCAATGTAGGTGAATACGTGCCGTCGCCTTTGTAGAGCCGAAGCGTACAAAATATCCGGATCACGGGGATCCATGATTACTTCATTGACGCCAGTGTGCTCATCGATTTCGAGGACTGCCTTCCAGGTAACTCCGCCATCCGTGGTCTTATAGACTCCACGATCTCCGCCACTGCTCCACAAAGGTCCTATCGCAGCTACAATGATCGTGTTTGGATGGTTGGGATGAATTACGATCGAGCCGATGTGTTCTGAATTCTTCAAGCCCATATTTTTCCAGGTTGCCCCAGCGTCTTCCGATTTGTAAATCCCATCTCCATAGGCCACACTTCGCTGATTGTTGTTCTCTCCACTACCGACCCAAACAACATTTGGGTTTGATGGATCAAGCGAGATACAACCAATGGAATAGCTACCCTGAGTGTCAAAGAGCGGCTGGTAGGTTGTTCCGGCGTTTTCGGTTTTCCAGACACCACCGGATGAGGTAGCAACATAATAGATCTTAGGATTATCCGGGTGCATGGCAAAATCGGAAATCCGTCCCGAGGTGATGGCGGGTCCCAGACTGCGAAATTTTAACCCGGAAAAGCTCGTTTTTGCCAGTATGGTTTTCTCTTCTTTTATGCTGATGTCATCATCTTGTTTGTCCTTCTTTTTCTGAGCTGAAACGGAGATGCTGCATAGCATAAACACGGGAAGCAATAAATATATAAGCTGTCTCATGACTTAATTTAATTTGACCAGATCGTGCCTTGAAGATCCCTTCATGCTGCTCTTATGACTGGTTTAGTTACGGCCCTAAAATGACTGATAGCTCATCACGGGCGGTATCCAGCAGTCTTTTATCGCAAAAGGTCCAGAATACGACCTGGGTTGAAAGTGGGTTGACGGGCCGAAAGTAAGACTTATTCATACAAAAACAAAGACGAATATGAATGGTACAAATAGATATTAAGTGTATCAGGAGCCGAAGGCGGTCCGACTGAGTTCTGCTCCCATTACAATGACTATCAAATAGCTATGGATTGAATTGTTTGTCCAGATGTACACAAACTACTGCTTAAGAGAATGGAGCTATGACCACCATGCTAGAGGTGCGAAAGCACGAGCTTAAAAACCGGAGCTTGTCCCTTCACCAATTTTTCTTCAGCTTCACTTAAGTCAAACCAGGCAAAACGATCAATTTCCGGAAAAGCGGAAAGTTTTCCGGATTTCGGTGGCCACTCCAATTCAAAGCTGTTGCTGAATAACTGGTCCGGATCAACATTTTTTTCCAGGAAAAAGAAATAGTGCCTTTTATTGTTTTTAGTAAAAGGTGTCAGTGCAATTAGTTCTTCTCGGATCTCCATTCCGGTCTCCTCCAAAAATTCCCTCCTGGCAGCATCTTCAGGAATTTCATTATCCAAATCAAATTCACCTTTGGGTATGGTCCAGGCATGTTGGTCTTTTCGCGTCCAAAATGGTCCTCCCATGTGCCCAAGAAGAATTTGAAGGGTGGCTCCCTCCCTACGAATCAAAATAATCCCGGCGCTGGATTTCACAGTGGTATTTATTTAATCTTAAGGAGTGATGCATCCTGGTCATTTACATCCCCATTTTCGTTTTAATTTTGTCAGACAAATAACACAGTTCAATGAGTTCCATCAAATTGAGTCACGTTGTGCCTTTTTTACCCACGGCTAATATACAGGAGACGATTCAATTCTATCAAAATCAATTGGGATTTGATGATCTTTGGATCTGGGATGAGCCTCCGACCGTAATCCGGTTGGGGAGAGGTCCGGTTAAGTTCCTATTTAATTTAGATCCGGAACACCCTGTGCTCCAGAAAGGATTTGACATCATGGTCTTCATGTCGGGGATCGAAGAATTGTATAAAGCGTATCAAGAGCAGGGCTTGGCTTTTAGCGAGGTTTTGGAGCTCAAGCCCTGGGGTATTTGGGAATTTTCCATTCGAGACAACAACGGTTATTTTCTGCGGTTTGCCGATGAACGGCCAAAGGAATGATTTTGGGTATGACAAGAACTTGTTAATCACTGACTTTTTCGATATATTAACTTAAATCAAAATAAATTCTCCGATCATGAGATATGGCTTCACTCTTCTTCTGGCCTTCACTATGTTAAGTGGCCTCAGCGCTCAGCACGAGCATCATGCACCGCATGCGGGAGATGTATTGCCAGTGATATCGAATGTTGAAGTCCAGCCTTTTCTGGCGCAAGCTATACGTTTACAGGAGGCGCTTGATTTTGTCGGGAATCCGTTACCACGAGAAATATCCAATAAAATCATAGCCCTGCAGAAAGAGCAGTTCAGCGAACAGGCTGTGGTAGAAGTGCAACGCCTTCTCGACCCATATTGTCTTGCATTCGTACAGATAAATCCCGAGTCCCGGGTAAAAGTAATGCAGGGACCAGCTCAGGCAAGGTTGATTCAGGAAGGCTGGACATCATTTTTGGTGAAAGTACATAACGAAGCACAGATCACTGCTGAACTGGTGCCGGAAAGTCTCAATGCCAAACCAGTGCTGCATAAATCCACCAGTGCCCACCGTATGAAGCCGGAAAATGCAATAAGCGCAGGAGAAATAGATAATCAATTTATTGAAATGGCGATTTATCAGGGCCGGCCCCTCAAGAAAAATCTTTCCGGCCTGAACATCGAGTATTTTATTTTACAAATATATACCCGGGAAAGGGGTAAGAGAGAGGTCAAGCTTGGCTTTAATGTGGGCCAGGGCACGCAGGATATTGGCTTTCGAAATACCGTAGATATTTTATTTGACATTTTGCCTGCTGTAAAAGTGAAGTTAAATATTAGCGATGTCGGTGGTCTGCCCACGATGGCATCTTTCATCATTACCGATGGTAAGGAACGCTTTGTCAGTGAAGAAAATAAATCACAAGCGGAGGATTATCGCTTGACAATGGCCAGCCGGCAACATTGGCAGGAGGGTCTAAGGGATGATAAAATCCAATATGCACTGGAAACGCAAAAAAAACTGACGGGTATTTTTCCTTTACCATCCCGGCGACTGGCTGCGAAAGATGAATTTCCGGATTTCTTCTTTCAGCCTCAAATCTACCGTTACTCAGGAGAACACGTCTGGTTACCGCCAGGACAATACTTTGTGCAGTACGGCCGGGGACCGGAATACCTTACTGAGTATAGCCAAATAAATGTTCCGGAAGGGACAGACTCAATAAATGTAGATTTCCAACTAAAGCGTTGGATCAATATGTCGGAACTCGGCTGGTACAGTGCAGATCACCACATTCACGCTGCGGGTTGTTCGCACTACGAAAGTCCGGAAGAGGGTGTCCTCCCTGAGCATATGTGGCGACAAGTATTGGGTGAAGACCTCAACATGGGAAATAATTTAACCTGGGGACCGAGCTGGTACTATCAAAAACAGTTTTTTACCGCGGAAAATTATGAATTATCCGATGATCGAAATATCATGCGATACGATGTGGAGGTTTCCGGATTTCCCTCATCACATGCCGGACATATTGTCCTGTTAAATTTGCAGGAAGACGATTACCCGGGTACCACGGTCATCGAAGAATGGCCCAGTTGGACCTTACCGGTTTTAAGCTGGGCAAAGGACCAGGGAGGCATCACCGGGTATGCACATTCCGGTTGGGGCCTGGCACCCATCGAACCCACCGATGAGTTGCCCAATTATATTTTACCGAAAATGGATGGTATTGGGGCCAATGAATACATTGTCACCGTGACGCATGATGTCATTGATTTTTACTCAGCCGGTGACACACCGTGGCCTGCCGAATTAAATATGTGGTACCACGTTTTGAATAGTGGCTTTAAAACTAGAATAAGTGGTGAAACAGATTTCCCTTGTATATCAGATGAACGCGTGGGACGAGCCCGCATTTATGCTAAACTGGAAGAAGGCCTGGACTTTCAAGACTACATGTCTGCCCTGCTAGATGGAAAAAGTTATGTTTCCGACGGCTTTAGCCACCTGATCGATTTTAAAGTAGATAATCTGGAATTAGGTTCCAGTGGGAGTTTGCTAAGTCTCAAAGATGCTGGTACAGTAAATGTTACACTAAATGCAGCTGCCTTCCTGAATCAACAGCAAGATGAGGCCGGCCGGGTAATTGGTCAGCTAAATCCTTATCAATCTCCTTACTGGCACATTGAGCGAAGCCGAATCAATGAAAGTAGACAAGTTGCAGTGGAACTCATCGTCAATGGAGAGGTGATTGATCAGCAGGAAATTACTGCCGATGGCCATTGGAATAATCTGAAGTTCAATTGTGAACTTTCGCAGTCTTCATGGATTGCCATACGCATTCCATACAGCTCTCATACAAATCCCATTTTTATAGAAATTGCAGGAAATCCAATTTGTATTAAAAAGAGTGTGGAGTGGTGCCGAGCCTCAGTTGATCAATGTTGGGAACAAAAAAGCAAGCGATTTAAAGCGGAGGAAATGGATGCTGCCAAAGCTGGCTATGATTTTGCCCGAACCATTTATGACGAGCTATTGGCCAAGGAATAACCGGAATTTTGGTTTTGGTCAACAGACAGAGATTATTACTTTTACCTGAATTCCTATGATTTGAGATAATCGAATTTCCGGGAGAGAAATGCCACATTTATTGGTGAACACCGGGGGACTATTTTACGTCCGGATTGTTTTTAGAACTTCTTTCTCTTTAAAAAATATCACGATATATTTGACAACTCCTCAAGATAGAAAATAGCCTTGTCCACATCTAAATGGAAGTCATTAAATAAAACTCGATTCTCCTGATCGATAAAGATGAACCAGGGAGTACCACCCGTGCGATAATCCAGCATAGTTAAAGAAATGTGCCTTGTGTTGACATGGCCAGGGTCATGGCCAAATGGAATGGAGAGCTTATATTTTATCTGAAGCTCCACCATCTTTTCAAAAGTATTGGCGTGATGCCCCTCAAAAACCGTCTGGATAGCCAAGAACTGTATCTTACCTTTTTCATCAAGAGCATCGACCATAGCCTTAAGAGATGGAAAGCCTAAACTGTGGCATCCCGCACACC
>JABDLW010000716.1 GCA_013001805.1 Saprospiraceae bacterium
ACTGATACGTGCTGGAGTATTGATGGCCTTGAGGTGCAAATAGAAGATGAACTTTACTTCCAGGTAGTCGCGAGTACTCAGATAGATTGGGGGGCTATTAATTGGCAGCCTTTGATCTACTATACAGCTACCGATAATCCCGATATTATGGTATATGCTCAAGATGGGACACCACTCATATCATTTTGTCCTGCTGTTGATTTTACCATGTATAATAATACAGTGCAAAAGGCCAGCGCCTGGATCGCACCGGTTGATGGTGTCTTAGAGATCATGCCAACAATTACGGGAGCTCCCGGCATTATCGACCTTTCAGGACCGGCAACAGTATCGGTAAAATCCATTAATCGCCTCATTATTAAAGATGATTATCGTCTTAGTTCAGCTACTGCCGCTCCTCTCGTTATTGATGTAACTGCCGGTGATACACTCTTTGTTGAAATACATAGCCAAAATCCTTTTGCGGGTGACTTAGACCCTGATTTAACTGGTGTGAGGTTCAATGGTGGTGACCAGAGCATTAAGGTTGGGTTATATCTGGCAAATAAATCTGACCAAATGTTATTTGGGCCCTTATACCGGGGATGGGGAGGTTTTGTTTATGATGGAAATGGATTGCGCGGTGTGCTACCCATTGATGAATCGAAATTGGAGATAGATACTGCCCTGGCGGACAGTGAAATTGATCCCGATGAATTTGATTTTGAGAATCCAGAAGAGCTGGAAGGAAAATTTGAGAAATCAAATCCCATTTTTACCATTTTGATGATCGATGGTAAAAACCAATGTTGGAACGGAGTCGATAATCTCACCTATATCAAAGATTCGATCATGAGTAGCTCACGCAATGGTCTCGACGATATTTCTGATCCGGAGTTTTCTGTAGCTGGTATTGGAATTCAGGCACCGAGCCGGATTTTCAAATCACAAATGCATAGTGTGGCTGGGGGAGCGGATGCAGGTGTCTCATCACTTACGGCTGGATATTCAAATAATAATACCAAGTTGATCCAGGACATTCAGGATCTAAATGGCGACCGGTATCCCGATGTTTTACGTGAATCCGGAATCTATTATAGCACGCCAGGCGGCGACCGGGAAAAGACACAAGTAACCTTTACGCTGGGTCTTCATGAAGCATCCAGCTATGCGGTTGGAGGTTCACTCGGAGGTGGTTACGTTACATCATCTGCCAGCAACAGCGGTGATAGCCGGTCAAATAACAAAAAGGTTAACCGGACTAAAGGGAAGCAAGGCAATATGAGTAAGAAGGCCTCCAAGGCCACAGAGTCTGCCTCCAATTCAGCTGGAATCAGTGGAGAATTTAATTACGACCAGGATGAAATCATTTCCACATGGATGGACA
This sequence comes from Saprospiraceae bacterium, assembly GCA_013001805.1. Taxonomy (GTDB): domain Bacteria; phylum Bacteroidota; class Bacteroidia; order Chitinophagales; family Saprospiraceae; genus JABDMH01. The sequence goes on from JABDLW010000716.1 coordinate 1,367, forward strand.
TGAATGGTGATGGGCTGGTAGATAAGATCAATAAAGATGGTATGGTCTCGCTTAACTTAGGCTATTCCTTTGCTGAGCCTGTATCTTGGGGTATCACGGGTATTCGAGGAGGCGATAGTTACGACTATGGTGGAGGCTTGGGCATAAACTATGCTAACGGAAGCATTGTAGCCGGAGTGAGTCTGAATAGAACTGAAAATTTTACAAAGTTTGCTTTGGAAGATCTCAACGGTGACGGACTTCCGGATTATATTGTATCGGTAGATCCATTAATGGTACGATTTAATACTGGTGCTGGATTTGCTCCAACTGTCGAATGGACTGCGCTCCAAGCCATAGAAGAGGGCTCATCAGTAGGAGAATCTGTCAATGTCGCCTTTACGGCGTGTGTCAACCTTTTCGGATTCAGAATTTGTGTAAACCCAAATTTTGCTACCGGACAAGGTGTAAGCCGCCAGCTAATGCAATTGGTAGATATAGACAATGACGGATTCCTTGACATCCTGCGATCCAACCACGACGGTGATCTCTCAGTGCAGTTATCGCAGGTGGGCAGGACCAATATGTTGAAGAAAATTACCCGGCCACTGGGTGGTAGTATTGCATTAGATTATGAAATAACCGGAAATAATTATGATCTTCCTTTTGGCCAATGGGTACTATCAGCTATAATCAGCCATGACGGTTTCGATCCCGACAGAAGTCCACTCACGAAAACCCGGATTGTGTACGAAGGTGCAAAGATGGACCGGCGTGAAAGGGAATCTTATGGATTTAGCAAAGTGATCATTCAAGAGCTCGACTCGGAGCAACAAGATTCCATATACCGTATTGTAGAGCAGAACTACCTGCAGGATCACTACTATAATAAAGGTTTGTTAAGCAGCGAATGCATTAAAAATAGCGATGGTTTAAAATTTGTAGAAACCACTTATTCTTACCAAATGCTGGACCCCCAAAACCTGCAACCTTTGCCTTCCAGCGAACTGATCCAGCATAGGCAGGTGTTCCCTGCCCTTTATCAGAAAGTGGATACCTATTACGAGAGAATGGTAGCGCCTCAACTCAGCCACAGAATGGAGTATACTTATGATCCTAAAGGCAATGTAATCCGAATGGTTGATTATGGTGATGGCTCAGAAAGTGATCAACTAACGATTGACTACAGCTATCACGATTTAGATGATCTCGAGATTTATGATTTAATGAAATCGAAGATAATCAGCAATCAAAATGAAGTGTTACGCAAAACCGAATATGATATTGATGTGAGCGGAAATATCATCGAAGAACGAAATTATCTGGAAGATGGCACATTTGCCGTGACAGAAAAGGAGTATGATGAATTTGGAAATTTGACTAAAATCATTTATCCGAAAAATGCGTCTGGACAGCGATCATTCGAAGAATTTCAATACGACGAAGTCATCCAAACATACCGGGTTTCAAAAACAGATCAATTTGGCTATACGACCAGGTATAAGTACGATTTCCTCTTTGGAAGGCTCATCGAACTTATTGACATAAACCAGAATCAGTTCTCCTGGACTTTAGATGCAAAGGGAAGGGAAATGTATTATCTGGACCCCTTGGGACAAAAAGCCGGAGTCGATCATACGATAGCATATGAGTACAAACACCAGGCAATTCCCGCTTATAGCCTGGTGAGGCACTACGACGCCAGTCTTGATCATTATATCGAGACTTTCCAGTTTATTGATGGATTCCTAAGACCGATTCAGAATAAGAAAACGGCATTAGTTCAGCAAACCCCCACCCAGGATCCACAATTAAGCATGACGGTAAGTGGATGGATGAAGTACGATGCCTTTGGTCGAATGCAACTCTTATATCATCCCATTGCAGAACCCGAAGCTGACAAAGAGCAGGTAAATACATCAAGGCATCCTGCCCAACCTGTGAAAATCGGATACGACATCCTGGACCGGGTGATCCAAACTAACCTACAAGATGGTTCGATCATGCGGGACATCCATAACATCGCACCAGACCGGGACGGAAATCTCCTATTTAAAACAATGAGTATCGATGCCCTGGGAAATAAATCGGCTACATACACTGATGTGAGAGGAAGAAAGCGTGCGAAATCTGAATTTGATGAGGAAGGAGAAATCTGGACGACTTTTTCATACAATGCTGTGGATGAATTGGTGCAGTCATCAAATCATTTTCTCTATTCCACACTTTACCAGTATGATCATTTTGGAAGGCTCATTGAAAAACAATTTCCCGATCAGGGGCCGACAAATTTTTATTATGATCTGGCTGGAAATATGACCCATAAAATCACCGCAAATATCAGGGAAAAAATACCTAATGGTGGCCGGATAAAATATACGTATGATTTTGACCGGTTGATTCGCATTGATTATCCCAAGAACATTCAGAATACGGTCATCTATCACTATGGTACAGCCGACTCAGAATTTAACCGGGCTGGGAGAGTATGGTTGGTGGAAGATGCCAGTGGTGGTCAGGAATATTTTTACAATGAACTCGGGCAGGTCATCAAGAATTATCGCACCGTTATTGTCGACCAGACAAATATTTCAACATACGTCACCGCATTTGAGTACGACAGTTGGAAAAGAATTAAGAAATTAATTTATCCCGACAATGAAATAGTGACTTACCACTACGATCAGGGAGGAAATGTCACACGCATCGTCGGGGAAAAAGAAGGTCACACGTATCGATATATTGATGCAATGGGCTATGATGCGTTTGGTGATTTGATTTATCAAAAATTAGGTAATGGTGTGGAATCCGTGCATCGCTTCGAAGATGGCCGCCGAAGAGTTAGCAGTATTGAGAGCAAAACAGCTTCGGGTACAATCTTTAATAGTAACCAATATCAATACGATGCAGAAGACAATCTGACTTTGTGGTCGCGACAAGCAGATCCTTCCATTGGAATTGGAGGTGAAGAAAATTATGCCTATCAGTATGACCCTCTATACCGGATCAGCAACGCAACGGGTTCATTTAATGGACAGGAAAATGCTGAATTCTTTATTTCCCTTTCCTATGACAAATTGTACAACATTACTGCCAAATCGGAGAAGATGGTTAAAAATGCAAACCAAATCGACACCGCCTTTGAACAACAGTATCAATACAGTTTTGAGCGTCCCCATCAATTAAGCTCGAAAAATGGCCAGGAATATGAATTTGATGCCAATGGTAATTTAAGTGAAAGAACTTCACAAATAACTTTTGATCATCGCCAATTAATCTGGGATGAAGAGGACCGGATGATGGGCGTTGCGGAAAATGGAATTCTGAGTCAGTATACCTACGATGCCGCCGATCGTCGTGTAATTAAAAGTTCGGGTGGTAGCCGGGGTATTTTTCTGGATGGCGCGGCAGCCGGCATTGTAAATCACCAGGATAATTATAAAGTTTATGTAAATCCATTCCTGACGATTGAGCAAGATCAATTTACCAAGCATTACTATATCGGCAGTCAAAGATTTATGAGTAAAATCGGCACCGGAAAGTTTGTCCATGATTTAATTCCAACTTTCCGAAAATTGTATGCCGGTAATCTCGACTTTAGCAAACGGCAATATTTAATCCAACAGACCTTACAAAACTATTATAAAGAGTTGGGTATTCCACCAGGACCTCCTACCCTATTTGGCTACTATGCTCAACCTGATATTACCGGATCACCATTACCTCAGAATGATACGCTCAGCGCATACACAGCGCCACCGCTGGATTGGCCTCTGCCAATAGGACCTCCCGACACTACAGGCCCTCCCGGGCAGCCAATTTGGGTAGAAGCAGAAACCGAACTGGGAAGGCCGGGCTACGGTTTTATTGGCGATGATGTTTTTAGCGAAATAAATCAATTCTTTTATCACTCGGATCATCTGGGAAGCACAGCTTATGTAACCGATCTAACCGGTACTATTCGACAATTTACTTCATACCAGCCATTTGGCAAGACATTCGTTCAACAAAAGAATACTCCGGAGTCACAGCCCTACTTATTTAACTCAAAAGAGTTAGATGAAAATACCGGTTTGGTTTATTTTGGAGCCCGCTACCTGGACAGTGAGTCATCCGTTTGGCAAAACGTTGATCCCCTTGCGGAAAAATATCCATCGATTAGTCCCTATGCATTTGTGGGTCAAAATCCGGTGAACTACATTGACCCCGATGGTAAAAAGATTGCCATACATTATCGCTACCGGAATCAAAATAAAGTCTTCAAATTTGGCAGCCGTCAGGTGCCCAATAATAAATTTGTCAAAGAAACTTTGAAGTCCTTTGTCTATCTAGGGCAATCCAAGACCGCACTAAAGCTTATTGATCAAGCGCATCATTTACCACAAACTATACACATCAGGCAAATCCGTGAGTTGGGTAAAGAAAACTTTTTACCCTACAAGCGTCAAATAGAGTACAACCCTCAATCGGGCTTAAGCCTTGACAATGGAGGAGAGATGACTCCGGCACTCGGACTGCTGCATGAACTAGATCATGCCGTAGAATACATCAGAAATGAAAAGCAATATTTCCATAATAGAAAAAAGGAACTACCAGGATATGATAATGCAGAAGAAAAACGGGTAATACGAGGGGTGGAATATCAGGCTGCCATCGAACTGGGAGAAGGTACTAGATCCGATCATCTTGGACGAACGATTGAAACTGAAGGGCCGACTACGACAAAAAGACGACGTGTGTTAAAAGGTAAAAACAAAGCTGGTAACCGAAATTTTACGATGGGACGGAAAGGCATGTTATAGCCCGCTTTTTGTCAAGGTTTCCAAATTCATAACTGCTCTGAACTGTCCGGTTGCTGAATAGCTAGCTCAGTTAGTCGACTGTTTCCAAGACTAAGTAGGCGTCTATCCAAAGATCCAAATGACGATTTTAGTATCTTTAGGTGCGTCTATTTACTCCTGAATGAGGGTGAGGATGAGAGATTTTAAATTCAAGCAAGGCGAAACGAAAGCACAAAGCCGGAGCTACGTAATTGAGCTTCAACGATGTATGAATCTAAAAATCCGGCCGGCCCCCACTTTTCGGAAACTTTCAGGCCATGATTGGGGTAAGTAGAGGTACCCTTTATTAAATCTACACATGCCATTCTGAAATGATCATCAAATCCTTGCTCCTGTGCGTTGCTCTTCTGGCTTTTTACCACTGTCAATCAACACGTGAAACCAGTTATACCGTACAAGAGAAAATAGTGACCAAAAGTATTAAGGTTTCTGATGTTTGGTCGGGACATCCCGTAGGCTTCGACATCCTGACCATTGGAGACAGACAATATGTGGCCTATTATGATGACAATCGAAATATGTGCATTGCTCAAAGAGGTTTAGATCAGGTAAACTGGCAAACCAAGATATTACCATCACAAGTGGGATGGGACTCGCACAACAGTGTCGTGATGGCACTGGATCGAGAGGGATACTTGCATGTCAGTGGCAATATGCATGGAGATCCATTGATTTATTTTCGTTCACGGAAACCCAATGACATATCAGACTTTGACCAACTGGACATGGTTGGATCAGAAGAAGATCGAGTAACCTACCCAGTATTTTTTACCAATAGCTCAGATGATCTATTTTTTCAATACCGGGATGGTGGTAGTGGTAACGGCATTACCTATATCAACCGATATGATGCCAAAGCCAGAAAATGGTCAAGGGCACTTAATCAAGGACTATTTGATGGCGAAGAAGAAACCAATGCCTATCCGACCGGTCCGGTACAAGGTCCGGACGGATTTTTTCATTATATGTGGGTATGGCGATTAAATCCGATCGCAAATACCAACCACAATTTATCCTACGTACGCACCAGAGATTTTGTCCATTTTGAAAACATTGAGGGAGAAGCCATTTCCATACCAATCAAATATAGAGAAAGAAAAGTCATAGCCGATCCTGTCGGACCCTGGAATGGCTTGATGAACAGTTCCAAACGACTGGCATTTGACACTAAGAACAGGCCGGTATTTGGCTACCATAAATTTGATTCTGAGGGACACAGTCAATTATTCATATGCCGTTATGAATCGAATAATTGGGTAATTAATCAGGTGTCAGATTGGCCTGACTATACCTGGGAGATCAACAAACGTGGATCACTGGGGAGCGCCATTGCTTTGAAAGATATTAAAACAGATGGTAAGGGAAATATTCTTTTTGAGTACAAACATGCCAAATATGGATCTGGGATCTTACAAATAGATGAGGAACGACTGGAATTAAAAAAAGATATTAAAAACACAGGATTATGGGAAATTGAGGAAATGCCTTCAGATGTCATCCCGGGTATGCAGATCAATCAGAAAATCGATAACACGGGTAAATATATCTTAAAATGGCAAACACTTTCTTCAAATTTCGATAAGCCCAGAGATCCGCCTTACCCCGACCCCTCCGAATTAATCCTTTACGAATTGCAGGATGTGCGTTAGTAATCTACTTTTATTCATTCTGAATAATAATTTAATAAAATAGATGAAAAAAATAATTTACTATGTAGCCACATCACTTGACGGATATATCGCTGGACCTAATGACGATATTAGTATGTTTTCCATGGATGGCAAAGGTGTGGACCAGTACCTAGATGATCTCCAGGCATTTGCCGCTGTGATTATGGGAAGGAGAACATACGAATTTGGCTACAAGTTTGGGCTACAGCCAGGCCAGCCAGCGTATCCTCATATGGATCACTATATCTTCTCTACTACGTTACAATTTGAAGAACAACACGCGAAAATAAATGTCTTGGAGCCGAACATCGATAAAATAAATGAATTACGGCATAACGCTAAAACCGACATATACCTTTGTGGTGGAGGGGAATTTGCCGGCTGGCTGCTTGATCATGATCAAATCGATCAATTGAAATTGAAGATTAATCCCATCGTATTGGGTAATGGCATACGCCTCTTTGGCAATTCAAACAAAAGTGTTAATTGGGTACTTACAGATTTTCAGCAATATAAAAAAGGCCCGCAAATAGCAACTTATGTGCTTGATAAAAGCAAATAAATTAGTTGCCTTCATCCTTTCCATCTTGAGCACAAACTTGCAGATGGTTGAATAAAAGCAAATGATCAGATAAAAAAATAAAATAATCATGATAATTAATATCACAAATAATATCGTCCTCCTTTTAGCAATATTCCTTTTGCCATTTAAAATCTCGGCCCAGGAAAAAAGACCGGTGAAAATGGAGTCGGCGATGACTGAAATCTGGGAACCGGCAATAGAGGTGGTGACACCTGGGCAAGCTAATCCGGATGGAACTGTGTCGGCACCGTCCGACGCCATTGTTCTTTTTGATGGAACGGATCTTTCGGCCTGGACAAACAAGGACGGGGCTGCTGCTGAATGGATCGTCCATGACGGAGTTTTTACGGTAAATAAAGGGACCGGTGATATCCTAACCAAGCAATCCTTTGAAGATTTTCAATTGCACATCGAATGGCAGGTGCCCCAGGGTATTTCGGGCGAAAGCCAGTACCGGGGTAATAGCGGGATTTTTCTGCAGAATAAATACGAAATTCAATTATTGGATAGCTATAAAAATACCACTTATATAAACGGTCAGGCCGGTAGTATTTACAAGCAAGCACCCCCGTTGAAAAACGCCATGGCACCCCCGGGTCAGTGGAATACCTATGACATAATATACACCGCACCACGATTTAAGGAAAATGGATCACTCTTTTCTCCGGCGAAGGTGACCGTGATTCACAATGGAGTTGTGATACAAAACAATACTCAAATAACGGGACATACACCCAATGTTGGGTTGCCAAAATATAGGGCACATGGACCAGGTCCGATCAAATTACAGGATCATGGTGATCCAAGTGCCCCATTGAGTTTTCGCAATATTTGGATAAGGGAAATGTAGTTTATTGCCCAGAAAAAAAACCACTCAAAACAGACTACGGACGATATACCCGAATCTTATGATTCTCGCTGTCCCCAATCAATACCGATCCATCTTTATCGGCAAATACACCGTGGGGTCGGGCTAAGCCACAACGCAGGGGATCACCGTCCTCGCCATCGAATTTAGTACCTGTCCCGACTACCTGGTAAATGGTACCTGAATCCGGATTGATCATTCGAATCGTATGACTTTCCGTGTCGGCAATATAGACCAGTCCACTTGGCGCAATCGTAATGCCCTTAGGTCCCGACAGGCTGGCTAGCCGTGCATCTCCCCCATTCCCAGTAAAACCCTTAATGCCATTACCGGCAATATGGTGTACGGTTCTATTAATCATATCAAACCGCCATACTTGATTTGCATTTCTCAATACCAGCCAAAGGTCACCATCCCTATCAAAATCGATTGATCTCGGCCCATTCAAGGCAATGTCGTTTATACTGGATCCCTCAATCGTATTGTCTGCAGCGCCAGTCCCGGCAAAGGTGCTTATCATTCCGGTAGCCATGTTGACAAGACGGATGCGGTTGTTTCCTACATCCGCGATGTACAGATGACCCTGGGGATCAAACTGTATGCTATGAGGTTGCCTAAGTTGTGCAAGTGAAGCAAGGCCTCCATCTCCACTAAAACCTTCGTGTCCGGTGCCAGCGACAGTGGAAATCTCATTACGATCAAAATTTACTTTTCTGATAACGTGATTACTCATATCTGCAATAAACAAATTTCCATCACGGTCAAATCGTATCTCATGCGGTCGAAATAAAGTGGCAGCTATAGGTGGTCCTCCATCTCCAGAATAGCCAGCAGTCCCCGTGCCTACAATCGTCGATATGATTCCCTCCTGGTTCATTTTGCGAACGGTATGTCCGTCATATTCGCAGAACCAAATATCCCCTGCAGGGCCTCTGACCACGCCGAATGGGTTGTTGATTTTTGATGTCAGTGCCGGTCCATTCGATGTGCCGGCAGAACCCGTTCCGATGAGGACTTTTACTTCCGGAATGCCAGTGAAAAAGGACAAAATAACCAACCCCAAGACGAAGGAAGGGACGAGATTAATAAAATGCGCTTGAATTCTGTTTTTCACAATCAGTTTTCTTAGTGGATGAAAAATTCCGGCAGGGTGTGACAATTAAAAGTAGAGTACTTCAAGCACATACCCTTTGATAAGCTAAAAAAAATTAAGCTTCAATTTTGATTAATTATAAACTGACAATGGTTTTACAGGCAATATTGCAGGGTTATATACGGCATCTTGAGCTACTTGCACCATAGTAATGCGTACGCGAGTAGGAAAATAGTTTTCGTGATCAATCCTTTTATGAGCGTGACCCTGGCCACCACTGTCATCCTTGATCACCAGATCCATCTGTTTTATACCTTCTGACCAGATGATTGATTCATTTTCCCAAAATGATGTCATGTCAATATCCTTCTCATAAGTCCCCTCCTCATAATAAATCCCTGTACTGGTACACCCGTAGCCATTACCCCGACCCTTATTTGGAATATAGCACAGACTCCAGGTAGACGGTGTCTCGACATCTGGCTTTTCCAAAACCTCAATTCTGACATGTACTTTACCCTCGCGATAATTTACCGGAGCAGTCCAATCTATTGGTCTATCCGGATTCATCAGGTAGTCCTTGACATAAAAATGTGATTTGCTGGGTTTAGAGTTGTCTGCATCTTCTTTTGTATAGGTAAATGCTACATCGAAGAGAATAAATTGATGATCCTGTGCGGTAAAGATAGCTGGCATGAATACGAAAACCAGGACAAAGTATCTTTTCATATGGTATTTAAATAGTGCCGGTGCCCAGTTTATTCAGGGTTTTAAAATGGCTTCTTAATGCGCCATAAAATGTAGGATGATGATGGTAAGGAACATTATATTCCAATGCGGTAGCCTTTACTATTTTAGAAATGGCCTTATAATGGATATGGCAAATGTGCGGGAATAAGTGATGTTCTATCTGGAAATTAAGCCCACCCACGAACCATGAAAAGCACGTGCTGCCGGTAGCAAAATTTGCCGTCGTATTCATTTGATGAATTGCCCAATTATTCTGCATACTTCCCGACTTAGCAGGTATATAAAAGTCAGTCTCTTCCAATATATGAGCGCATTGAAAAATTAGAGCCAAAATCTGTCCACATATGGCATGCATTAGCAGAAACCCGAGCAATGTTTGCCACCATAAAAGGCCGGAAAAGATCAAAGGTATAATCAAAAATAGTATGAGGTACCCTGATTTGGCAACAAAGATTTCGCATACAGCCCTGCGTATTGAAATACCTTGAGCCTGAATCAGATCTTCATTTCCATACTTGATTACCTGGACGATATCTTTGGCAACTAGCCAATAAAGAGACAAAACACTGTAGAGAAGCGGTGCATAAAAGGCCTGATATTTATATTTCGATTTTTTGTGCTGATGTGGTGATAAGCGCAGTGCCGCTACTTTAGAAATATCATCATCCAGGCCCTCAATATTAGTAAATGAATGATGTAAGACATTATGTTGGATTTTCCAATTGATATGATAACCTCCAACAAAATTTATAATGAGACCGATTACATAATTTGTTCTTTGATGCCGCGAATAAGAGCCATGATTGGCATCATGCATGACAGAGAGACCAATACCAGCCATTCCCAGGCCCATTAAAGCCCAAAGGATCATATTTGGTAATACTCCGGTGAGTAAATTGGTGACAATACATATCAAAGGAATAATATACAGGGCACACATAAAAACGGTCTTGAAAACCATGGCCGAATTTGCCTTTTTTGAGGTTCTTGTCTCCTTAAAGTGAACATTAACCCTTTTGGCAACTTCCCTGAAGAACTCAGGCTTATTATTGGTATTAAATTGAACAGTTTGAGCTCTCATATCACAAAGTACAGAATTATAGTGTCAATGCCTTAGAACCCAATTTATTAAAGTACGGAAAGAGATTACTGTGCGGGCTTTTCAGTTTTTACTCTGTTGGCTAAAAAATCACTCGTTGATCAAGATTTGAGTGAGTACCTCCCTGACCTCAAGCTGATCCAGACCAACTGTCATCTCAGGATGATATAATAATCTAATTAATTCCTCATCAATTGCAGCATATCTATTTGTGCTTGTCCATCTACTCTGGAATATGCTATCGTCATATCTGGAAGAATCATTACCCAGGCCAAGCGACTGCGTCAGCTCCTCCCTCAGTAAATGCTTCTGTTCGGTAACATTAGCCCGGTAAATATCCACATACATGTATCCACCATTGAGCTCAGCAGCACTATTGTATTGAATAGAAAAAAGACCCCAATTTGACTTAACCAGGTCAGACAAAGCCGGAAAGATTGCTGCATATTCGTCACCACTTCCAAAAAAGACATAAAAGTTTGATTCTAGAGAATCTTGCACCTGGGATATGGCAAAATGGTCACTTGCAAGTTCATTAATCTCACTAATAATCTTATCCAGTTCAAGTAGCAGTTCCGGAGAGGGCATACCACCGATAAATATTTGCATAGTATCCACCCATTTTCTGGTGATTTTGGATGCACTGCCAAACTCAAAACCTAGAGCAATCTCCTGAAAATAAGAAACAATCTCCCTTTGGTATTCAGATAGCTCAAAGGTGGGGTCTACATCGGGAAAATCAGCATCCTTCTGACATGAAACTAATAAAGATGTCCCTACAACTATACAGAATATAGTTCTGTTCATTTTAACTCAGGTACTGGTATTCCAC
>JABDLW010000761.1 GCA_013001805.1 Saprospiraceae bacterium
CTCAACAGGTTTGATCATTGGATAATGGGTAGGCACTTTGGATTCAGTGCAAAAATAGACATCATAGCCGTGTTCCGAAGGGACCGTATAATGCACATCCTGATCTCGTCTTCCTCCGCGATTAGCATCGATAGTATCGCGGGTTAAAGTGCCCAGATGCCATTTCCCAAAATGGCCAGAAAAATAATTCTTATCTCTGAGTATTTCCGGCAGAGTGATTTCTTCTCCGGGTAAATGTCCGGCATTGGCGTTGGGAATGCCCATTCGAAATGGACTCCGCCCGGTCAGGCAACTTGCACGCGTAGGTGAGCACACCGGAGCTGCTGCATAAAAACGGTTAAATTTTAAGCCCTGTGCTGCCAGTGTGTCGAGATTGGGAGTTCGGATCGAAGCATTCCCATTAAAGCCCACATCCATCCATCCCAGATCGTCACACATGATCAAGATAATATTAGGCTGATCGGATATTGATTGCAGATCCGGACTGGCACAATTAGTAAAAAGAGCCAAAACAAAGCCAGTCAAAACAAAGCGAAGATTTGTATTTGTTGGCTTGCCGGTTACAATGGAGTAATTAGCCATAATCTATCCATCTAAGGAAGATAAGTGTCGAAATGACGAGATTAAAAATGCTTTAAATACTCAGTCTACCTCCTCAAATCTATATTCGGAAAAACGTAAAATATTAATAAACTGATTTTCATAGTGATGAATTGATTCCCCATCATCTCCAAAAATCGCAGTTAGTTCAAATCTCTGATCCAGATCTGGTACTTCTATTCCAAGATCTGAAGTAATGTCGGTCCCGTTTACTTTTAATAGTTCAGCTAGCCACTTGATCGTATTCAAACCATAATAGGCATCATCACCCGGGAGATCACCGTACTTCTGATAATAAGAATGGGTGAAGGATTTGGAATCCTGTGATACATATCGTGCCGGCCTGGCACTGGATAAATGAACACTTAAATTTTCAAAATAGTCATAATCCATTCTTGACATCTCCATCCATTGAGGCAATCCATAAACGGTTATTTTCTCTTCCCCCTGAGCAAAATTCAATTTGGACAAGGCTGCAATGACAAAAGCCTCATCCTGCCACACGGGTACGATAAAATCACGATATCCCTGTTCCGAAACATATAGTGACAGGCTATCTGTCAAATCAGGATTGCCGATGTCATCAATGATTAATTCCCTTTTTCTACCATCTGGACCGGCCGGAATATTTCCCTGAAAAAAAGTCAGAGTTTCAATGTCTCGCGGATCATTTTTGGTCATCAGCATGATCTGATCCAGTGAGGAGCGCGAAGTAACAAATTGGTCTATTTTCAGTGCATGCGTTTTTAGAGACGGGCGCATTTGGATGTAGTATGGGTTTGCTGTACTTAGCTTGCTGGTATTCCATGGAGAAACAATCACTTTTTGTTGTTCGAGGGCAAAGGAGGAAATGGCTTCTACCCTTTCGGTAAAGTAAGGTCCGATAATGATGTCTGCTTCAATTAAGGCCGGCATCTCACTGAAAGTTGGTTTGAACTCGACATCATTATCCGTATCAATGACATTCAGTTGTATATCAATACCGGAAATACAACTTTCTAATCCATATTCTATACCTGCTAAATATTCAATCATACGAATCATGCGGGCAGAAGCAAAATCACCCTCACGTTGCATTCTTTTGGCACTAAATGGGGCCAAAAGCACAATATTATAGATCGACTTATGCTCAGTAACTTTAGTCGTTTCACGCTCAGTGATGGGGGGAAATTCTTCTTCAGAATTTTCGACAAAAGTGATGGTATCTACCTCTGATACCCTTTCGGAGGGAGTTTTAGCCACATCGCTATCCGGGTCAGTTTCTTTCTTTGCGGCAGGGCCAAAAATGCCGCAACCTGCCATACCAAGCACAGCGACAAAAAAAAGACAACATAATTTACTCCCACTCAATGGTAGCTGGAGGTTTGGTACTGATGTCATAAACGACCCGGTTTATACCTTTTACCTGATTGATTATCTGGCTGGAAATCCTCGACAAAATATGATGCGGTATATCGCTCCAATCAGCTGTCATTCCATCCCGGGAGTTAACCGCTCTCAAGGCTACAACCTGCTCGTAAGTGCGCTCATCCCCCATGACCCCAACACTTTGAATAGGAAGTAAAATGGTGGCTGCCTGCCATATCTTATCGTAATATCCTTCGTCTTTCAGCGTCTTAATAAAAATGTAATCGGCTTCCTGCAGGAGAGCCACCTTAGCTGGTGTAATATCTCCTAAGATACGAATACCCAGTCCGGGGCCGGGAAAAGGATGCCGGCTCAAAATCTTATCCGGTACATTAATTTCTTTTCCAACGACGCGTACTTCATCTTTGAAGAGCATATTTAAGGGCTCTACCACCTTCAGATTCAAGCTATCGGGAAGTCCTCCGACGTTATGATGTGACTTAATCGTCACTGAAGGACCATGTACTGACACGGATTCTATGACATCCGGATAAATGGTTCCTTGTCCGAGCCACTTGATATTGTCCAGTCTGCCAGCTTCATCCTGAAAAACATCTATAAAAGTCTTTCCAATTGCTTTGCGTTTGGCCTCAGGTTCGGATAGTCCGGCCAATGCATCATAAAAACGCTGCCTGGCATTTATGCCCACCACATTTAATCCCATACCCTGATAAGAATCCAGCACTTCATCATACTCATTTTTCCGAAGCAGCCCATTGTCAATAAAAAAACAAATCAACTGGCTCCCAATCGCTTGTTGTAGAATAGTAGCTGCTACCGTAGAATCAACGCCACCTGACAATCCCATAAGTACACCATCTGACCCAATCTTCGCCTTCAAGCGTGATACGACGTCTTGGACAAATGAGCTGGGCGACCAGGTCGGAGAACAGCCTGCGATTTCAAAAAGAAAATTATCCAATAATTGGGCTCCATGGGTAGAATGCGTGACCTCCGGATGAAATTGAAGACCATACACCGGTGCCGAAAATGCTCCATTCCGATTCCGGAAAATCGCCGTATTGATGTGATTCGTGCCCGCCAGGAGCTCAAAACTTTCGGGCAATCTGGTAATAGTATCTCCATGTGACATCCAAACCTGGCTGCCAATGGGAATGTTATTTAAAATCGGGTCAGGCAACTGAAATTGATCCAGCATAGCCTTACCGTATTCCCGGGTCTCAGAGCGTTCCACAACACCTCCATACTCATTGGCTAAAAGTTGGGCTCCGTAACAAACTCCCAGAACGGGGATTTTACCAATAAACTTATCAAAATCGACACGAGGCGAATCCTGGTCTTTGACAGAGCAGGGGCTGCCACTTAATATGATGGCTTTTACTTCCGGTGATAACTCGGGCACTTTGGTATAAGGGAAGATTTCGCAATATACATGGTGCTCTCTGACTCTACGGGCGATCAATTGGGTGTATTGAGACCCAAAATCAAGGATGATGATGCGTTCCTTCATATTTTTCTACTCATCAAGACCTCTACCACTCTTTTTAATTGCCCCTTGTTCGTTCAGATCAGTCAGGAGTTTGTCGAGGATACCATTGATAAATTCTTTGCTTTTGTCGGTGCTATAAATTTTTGAGAGCTCCACATATTCGTTCAGCGTAACCTTAGTGGGTATGCTTTCGAAACTGGTAAATTCGCAAATGGCCATTTTAAGCAAAATCATGTCGATGTTGGCCACCCGGTCGATTTCCCAATTATCCAAAGAGGGGCCGATGATTTGCTCAAACTCTTTGTCCCGTTCTACCGACTGAATCAGTAAATTCTCTCCAAATTCTACCGCAGCCTCGTAATCGGGCCTGAATGTACGGTACAGTTCCGGAGACTCAGGAAGGGCCTTGATCGTTTTTTTCATTGCACCAACAATCAAGGATTTATCATCTTCCCAGGTAGGGAAATAATCGTCTATTGTCTCTTCAAACAGCTCCTCTTTCACTAAATGCTTGTACAATTCCAAGAGTATATGTCGATCACTGGTTACATCATCTTTGCCCTGCACGTATTCTTTGTAAGACTTAGTCTTGGCAAAACGTTTGTAATACTTGCGGTTGTTGTCACCCTGCATTAATGCATCAAGGCCTTTCTTTTTAAACAGGATTTTCAGGTCAGGTTCCGTAGCCAGTGCCTGCATAGAAGAATTCTGGTACAGCTTAGCAGTAAATTTCTTATCCTCTTCACTTGGCAGGTATTTGGTGCGTTTACGCTCAGTATCCTCTATAGCGTACTCCGCAGTCCGGATAAGATTTAATAAATTAAAGAGATAAAGATCCTGAGATCGATCGAGAGCCTGGCGATAAAAATTGAGTGCTTCTTCCGTACCAACTTCTGGATCTCTGCCCAGCATGTAAAGTGCCTGTAACACTTTGATACGAATATTCCTCCTACTTAGCATGTCAAATAATTAAAGGGCTCTACTTACTTTTTTCAAGTTCGGTTGCAAATAAACAACTTTTTATGGTTTGCACGAAAGAATGCAATTATTTAATATATTTCGCCTGAACCTGATCAAACGATGGTAAATGACGATAATGCCACTTATCCAGGATCTGTCCTTGTTTCATCAGCACGATACCAGGATTTGATCGTATAATCGTCTTTAATAAGATATCATCAGCTGAGCAAGCAGTGAAGTCGATTCCAGTAGCATCCTTAAAATCAGTAATCATGCCAGTGTCTGCTCCACCAATCACAATGACACTCTTCACACCCACTGCTTCAGCTTCTTTCGTAAAAGGCAGGATAATCGATGTAAATCGATCCAAGAAATTCTTATCCCATTCAAACACCCTTTTGTTTACCCTGCGCGTGGTAATTTTCGGTTCATAAACGAAACTTGTGTCGGTACCAATAATTACTGTATCTGCGATGACCGCAGTAGTGTCGCTTACCTCTACTTCCACAGATTTTGCACTATCATAATATAGTTTGTGACATATCAACAGAAAATAAGGATTGGGGTTTGTAAGCAGTTGATCGGTCACATCCTCGTCGTCGGGCCCATAAATTATGAAGTCGGAAATCTTGGTGTGTTCTACCTCCGATTCCGTCATTTTCGTCTCAATAATTTCCCAATCGGTACGTGGATACGATTTAAATTCGGCCATGTATTGAGCATAGGGCAACTCTACAACTTTTCCGGTCAGCCGGTTTTTAAGGGAATAACTTATAACTTCCCGGGACGCCTCCGCCTGTTCTTCCCGGTCTTTTTGCTCGGCAATATTTACTCCTTTTTTGAATGGCCGAAAGTCTATATG
>JABDLW010000766.1 GCA_013001805.1 Saprospiraceae bacterium
TTTCTTCTGATAGGGTAACCCTTTCCAAAGGTCGATTATTCTTGGTTTGCCATAAATGATCTCCGTGGGGTAAGAGCTCGATTTCTTTTATTTCAAATTCCAGTTTATCCGGATAGACTTTTACTGCCATATAATTTGTGCGGGTATTATATCCGATCAACCCTCCGTGGGCTATTTGCATAATTCCATCTCGCTCCGTACAAGTGATGGCATGTACCTCACCACATAAATACGCATCAACATGATATTTTTTCATGATCTGCCAAAATTGTGATTGCTGCCCTTCTTCGATCATGAGCCCGCTCGAGCTCCATTTTCGTACCGGACCCAAAACCGGCGTATGACCCATTACGATTATGTGGGCAGCATCTTTATTTGTTTCCAGGACATGCTGCAACCATTTTAGTTGCACGCCAGTTACACCGGCTTTTATCAAGCCCTGGTCGCTTTCACCGGCTTCAAAGACATCTACCGAAATAATCAGAACATTTTTATGACGCCACCAGAAAGCAGTGCCTTTTAAATGCTCTGGACCATTTTGTGGCATTTGCAGATAATCGGAAAAGGCTCCACGGTAATAAGCAAGTGCAGCTATTTTTGCAGGTTCTCTCCAGGGATTATCACCCAATTCATGATCACCAATCGCGGTGTAAAAATTTAATCCATGATTGTTCATACGATTGATCCAGGCTGAATAATAGCGTTCAGCATATTTGGCAATGGTATCTTCATTTTGCCAATCCGGACTATCCCAATGTCCCATCACCAAATCCCCGGGTACTAGTAAAAAATCTGGATTTTCTTTTTTTACCGACGTCAGAATAAAAGAAAGGGATTCTTCCCATCCCGGCTGGGGATAGTCGCAATCTACATTCAGGAAATCAGGCATGCTGACAAAGGTCCATGGCTCGGCAATGTTTGTTTGCGTTGGCCTACAGGACGGCCCCGACCCAACCACTACTAAAACAGTACTGAGCAAGTAAAGGGATTTTATTTTGCTTGTCATTCGATTGCTAAATGAGCTTTGCGTTAAGCAATGTGGCAAAACAAATGTGTGGCTTATATCCTGAATATAGCAAATGATCAGATGCCCTGCTAGAAACAAATATCTAAATAATCAAGACAAACATTCTCCCTGGCAAGATACCTTCTGATCATGTTCTTACTTTAGGGTACCTCTATTTACCAAAAATGGGGTTGATAGAGGTACCCTTGATCTAAAATTACTGCGTCACCCAACCCGCAAAGCCTGTGTTTACAGTGAAATGAAGATCTCTACTGGTGACAATTACATTTGGAAACCCAGCTGTGTCACTCATGTCCGAATTGACTCCATCCTTGTAAAAATTAATTGTTTCATCTCTTCAATAGCCAGACATCCGATATCCGGGAATGATTGCGCCAATTGATTTGTGATTCTTCGGGTTGATCAAATGTCACGTGTATTTTGCTATCGCCCACCAGGCTACGAGGGACAATAAATTCTTTAAATTGTCCCATATCTTTGTCGTAAAGAATAGGCTCAAGTCTTAAACCATCCACTCTGGCCAGAGCTTCCCCGTAACCACAAATCCTAAGAAGATAACGACCGTCCGGGTCTAAATCCGTGTATATCAATTCCGGAGCACGCTGAAACACCTGCCAGGATAATCTTGCCCGGCTATTACCATTATCCCACCAGGCGAAATCGGTGGCATCAGAAACCGTACTAAATACATGTGGCGACTTGGCAATATTAGAAATGTCGTCATAGTAACTGCCATGTCCCGGATTTTCCCAGGTGGTCATTATGCTTAAATGATCTATTTTTTCTTTTTCGGTAGCCATTGAATCCAAGCTACTAAATTGATCTTCATACCACCGTCGATTATTTAGCGGATAATCTAAAAAATCTAAGATGCAACCCCTCTCGGCACCACTGGCATGATGTGCTTGAAGCCGGGTTTGAAGTCCAATACTTGCAAACAACAGGTCTGCATATGTATTGATTTTTGTTTTTAATTCGGTTGCAACTGGCCGGCGCTCTGTTTCCCGGAAGATATGTAGAGTTTCATCCACGACATGTCTACTGCCTTTTTCCGAAGCATACATCAGGACTGCATTAGCCCTTTGCTCAAGTACTTGTTCGTTGATGAGCCTTCGCCGAATATAGGTGTCGTAATAGGCTCGCATGACAAGTAGTTGCCATCTCCAATTCGATTGTAATTCAGGATATTCTTCCTCTAGTTTTTGCCAAAAACTAAATGTCATCTCAACTCCACCATTTGCAGCCAGTGGTCCGGCCCAATTACGTTCCAAACCCAAGATTCCATCGGCAGCTTTTTCTCCTATTTCAGGATTGAAAAAGAACCTACAATATTCCACTAAAATTTCTCTTACTTCCTTTTGCGGATACCAGCCTCGCTGACTCCAAATGATTTTATTTACGTCATCATGGGCACCATCAGAATAAGAGACAAATCCATCGGTAAAGGGGGCATATTTCGCATGTATTTTGGCGTAATATTCAGGTTGTGGATTGATTCCTTCCCTGCCCAGGGTCAGAGCGAATGCCTGATCCCAATTTTGTACCGGATAATCACATCGGACATTATGGGTAATGTCGGGATAATGTCTATGCATATACCTAAAGGGTAGTCGAAACCTTGTTTCTGATATTGATGGACTACTTGGACCCGTTACCACTCCTTTTATCCAGGTTGGTTCACTTTGATCGAGATATGTATAGAAATAGTCAATCTGTTCTTGACTAAAGCCCTGCAATGAAATCCAGATTCCTGCTGTAGGATGATATCTCTTGAGGGAAATGGAGAGCTCTCTTAGAAAGGGCAAAACATCTCTTGGGTGATTATGACCGGGGTCTCCTCCCGGAAAAAAGACATGGTCCAATCT
>JABDLW010000769.1 GCA_013001805.1 Saprospiraceae bacterium
GGTGGTAGCCACATCATAAAATCGGTTAAAGTTTTCATCGGCCTGATAAGTATAAGGCCGGCTTGCGCCATCAAATTGGGCAACATTGCTGCCGTCAATTCTGGCTCCCCAGTTGCTTGTACCTACGTTCCACGCTTCCGATGCATCCACAGGCTTACGCCCTTCCCTGCCGTGACCATACTCTTGTTGAAATTCGAAATCATTCAACACATTTTCAAAAACCAGGTTGGAATTAAATTCAATACCCAAGCCTTTTTGGGCTTTTCCGCTCTTAGTTGTGATAAGAATCACACCGTTTGAGGCTCTTGACCCATACAGGGCAGCGGCATTGGCCCCCTTCAAAACGGTCAATGTCTCAATATCATCGGGATTGATACTGGCAGTACCATCTCCCTCATCGGAGCCTCCCCATAGACCGGCCTGACCAAAGCCGGAGTTATCGATCGGCACACCGTCAATCACATATAGAGGTTGATTCTCTCCACCCAGCGAAACGTTTCCACGGATAATCACCCGGCTGGAGCCAGCAGGTCCGGAAGCGATACGGCTTACATTGACACCGGCAACTTTACCAGCGAGTGAATTGGCAATATTGACTTCACGAGCCTCCTGGAAGCTTTCGCCTCCCACATCTGTCACTGAATAACTCAGTGCTTTCTTATCTCTTTCGATACCAAGTGCCGTCACCACAACTTCATCCAGGGCTACCCCGGGAGTCATGAGTACATTGATCTCAGATTGACCTCCCACCGTCACTTCCTGGCCATTGAAGCCAGTGTAAGAGAATTCGAGAACTGCACCAGCCTGTACCGTCATGGAATAGGATCCATCAAAGTCAGTCACTGTACCATTGGTGGTGCCTTTCTCCAGGATAGTCACCCCAATCATGGGCTCACCATCGTCGGAATTAGTTACTACCCCCGTGACTTGCTGTTGCCCAAAAGCAAAGGAACAACAAGCCATAAAGAATAGAATAAGTAAATAGTTTTGTTTCATATGGCAGTAGATTAAGTAATAAAATTATTATGAAAAGATAGTTTCAATGAGAAGAATATTCAATTGCGAAACACAAAATAAAGAAATGGGCAAAACAGTATTTTTTGCTTAATATTCTTGAAAAAAAATTTCTATAAAGACGAATTTTGTTGGCAGATACGACGTCCAAGGTAGGAAAAATCATTAGTTAACAAAACCTTAAATTTGAAAATTCCGCGCATTTGTAACATTTGCCCGCCTTTAGCAATGGCACACCATTCAAAAACTCGCTGGATTTCAATCAATTAAGAGTGCAAATTGTTTCATCGCTATTACTAATTTTAATAATTCACCTATTGTAATAATAATCCTATTAATGAGGGTAATTTTGAGAATTCTGATATTTGCAATTCTGGGATTAAGTTGTAAAAAAGCAGAGACAGAAGTACGCTGGAACCAAGTACTTCCGGGCGCTGGATCACAATCCTCGGTTCGTGTTATCGACCTGAATGGAGATGGGGTCAGGGACATAGTTTTGGGGGCAGGTAAAAATGAGTATGTGCATGCACAGCAGGGGATCGTGGCCATCGACGGTGAAAGTGGTACCCTTCTCTGGACTCAGGAATCCAAAGATCTGGTTTTTGGTTCGGCGACATTTTATGATGTGACCGATGATGAGATACCCGACATCTTTATCGGTGGCCGTTCCTGTATACTTATGGGATTGGATGGTGCAACCGGTGATACCCTGTGGACGTACAATCCGGCATCATATCTCAGTCATCCTATCCTGCACCATGCTCAATTTAATTTTTATAGCAGCGTCCTGGTAGCTGATCAAAATAACAATGGATATGATGACCTGCTCATTCAGAATGGCGGAAATCCCAAGGTTGGCCCGGGTATAGGAGAAGGCCGTCTTCCTGGCGTATTGTTAATTACTGACTCGAAGACCGGGCAGATTATTGCCGGAGATACGATGCCTGATGGAATGGAATCATACATGTCTCCCTTGGCATTTATGCAAACAGGCGACTCAGAACATTCCATTGTATTCGGTTCGGGTGGTGAATCGTTTAGTGGTAATCTGTACCTGGCTAAACTATCATCGTTACGAGCCAGTGACCTGAGCGAAGCTGTGATCATTGCCTCTGAAGATGGGCATGGATTCATTGCACCACCCGTAGTTGCAGATATCAATGGTGATGAAATTTTGGATATTATAGCTATCTCTCATGCCAGTACCATCTTTGCTATCAATGGCAAAGACCTAAGTGAATTATGGCACTTAAAAATACCGGATACGGAATCGAGCAATAGTTTTGCTGTGGGATACTTCACGAACGATGCCACACCCGACTTCTTCACATTTGTCAGCAAAGGTACCTGGCCTAATAATACAGGTTCGGTACAGGTGATGATTGACGGAGCCACCGGTGAGATTGCCTATCAAAACGAACTGGGCTGCACAGGGTTCTCGTCAGCAGTGGCTTACGATCTCAATGGGGATGACATTAGTGAAGTAATTTTAAGCATCAACGAATTTGACTGCCAAAATGGATTTAGCGGTGATATCAAAGAAATCGAACATAAGCTTATCGCAATTGATTTTGCTACCAAAAACGAGTACATCATTGCCCAGAAGAAACAATTTAAGAACGTCTTTTCGACACCCTGGATTGGTGACCTGGATGAGGACGGCTATCTAGATATTGTTTACAGCCAGTTCTTTCATCATCCACCCCACATTACCAGCTTCCTCGGGATGGAAGTAAGTCGTATCAGCACCCATATAAAAATGCGTGATAGGATGCGGTGGGGGGCTTATATGGGTTCACAGGGAAATGGAGTTTTCTAGACATCTTGACTTTTTGTGAACTTCTTCGATATTGTCTGGGTGTACAAGACGAAAAAACCGCACCATTGCCGATGCGGTTTTCCGTTAAAAGCTTGCCCTCAACTAAGAGAGAATATCACTCAGTACCTCCATCCCACCATACCCGGGAAGTATAGTTATTGTTGTTTTGCTGGTTAAAGTTAGGATTGGAAGCCACCTCACCGGCAGGATATCGTAACCTTCTGGGTATCTGGCCCCCGGTTTCGTTTGATTCATTGGAAGTAAATGGTACCAATGCAGGATAACCAGTTCTTTTCCAATCGTTCCAGGCTTCCCACCAGTTAAAGAATTTACTAACCCACATCTGCTCACCGATCATCTCCAGGGCGGGCCGGGATCCGTATGGGTACTGACCTAGATAAGCATCTACTTCAGCGTCACTAACCACCAACGAAGCATCGTATGGTGTATACATTTGCATGGCAGCACGGACACCGGCATTGTAATGATCCTGAGCTGAGCCACTGATGCCTGAACCGATTCCTCTCTCCAGTGCCTCAGCTTGGAGGAATTCGACCTCCGCATAGTTCATGATCATGTAAGGATCATCATCATCCAGCATGAGCGTGTTGATCCGGGAAAAAGTCTCATCCATGATCACGTCTGCACCAAATATGCCATCGATGTCAGACTTGGAAAATCCGGGAGGTACTCCAATCTGATCCAACGGATTATCATTCAACACCGTCAGATCGGCGGGAGTCCAATTATAAATGCCACCACTTATGATCATCAACCGGGGATCGTCATCGTCCACGCTAGCTGGATCCGTTCCTTTTAAGAAATCTATCAGCGTCTTGCTGAGGTGATTCGGATTGCCACCATCGCCGGGAAAGAATGCCCGTGAAATGCCATTTTGATCCTGCCATTCGCTAGGTCCAATGGCCATAGGAATCCATACATTATCATCATTGCTGGTAAAGACACCACCAGCAATAGCCTTACTAACGTAATTATTAGCCAGGCCTGCATCTACATTAGAGACTCGCATAGCCAGTCTAAGCATGAGCGAATTACCAAATCTCTTCCATTTTGCAATATCACCCTGATAGATCATATCTGCCGAGGAAAAGCCGTCATCCGGATTCGATGCACTCATACCGTTCACCGCTTCCTCCAATTCCCTTAGAAGGTCCGGGTAAATAAATGATTGCTTGTCATAGGCAGGGAAGAAGATGCCTTCAATGCCCTGATTCGCCTCGGTATATGGAACTGACCCATAAAAATCCGTGAGACGGGCAAAACTCCACGCCTTAAGGATACGGGCCGCGTTCCGCATGTTCACCTTGTTGCCTGCATCATACCCATCCGGACCGGTTTGCTTCAGAACCTCCGCAATGTTTTTTAGCTGATCCTGAAAGGTAAATTCGAAAGGTGCCGCAGATGTCTCCTCGTTGTGTGTATAGTAGTTTCCATTGCTGGATATTCCACCAACTGTGGTTACTTGCTGAATAGCTCCGGCAGCGAGTCCAATATTAGTGCGCCAATCAATATAGCGGTTATCACCAGATCCGCCACCCGAAGCCAGACTTAACTCAGCTGTAGAGAATAAGTAGTTTAGATCGATCTCACTCACAGCCTGGGGGTTGATATTAAGATCCTGTAATTCGTCGGTATTGCAGCTGGGCAGCAAAAACACCCCAACTGCGAGACAAAGAATCAATTTATATATATTATGAAATTTCATCACATTATCAATTTTAGTAGTTAAAAGTCGGCTTTCAAATCAAATCCATAACTGCGTGTGGCTGGGAAGCCGAAATAATCCAAGCCCTGCCCGCCATTATTATTGTTATAGCTCGATTCTGGGTCAATATTTGGTGTATTCTTAAATAGAATGGCCAAATTTCGACCGACAAAAGAAAGGCGCAGATTGGTAAGTGGCGTTTTATCCAGGAATGACCTGGAAAAATTATATCCAAAGGACACTTGTCGAAACTTGACAAATGACGCATCATAAGTGAACACCTCTGACGTCCTGGAAGCACTACCCCAATAGGATCTGGCTTCAGAAGGTGTCAATGTTTTATTAAAAGGTGTATAAATCGGAGAACCATCATCGTTGGTTCCAGATTGGGTTACCCCGCTTACGACCAATGGATCTTTACCTTCCCGTCCCTGCAGAGATATCTCTGTCAGACCTGCCTGCGTCAGACGAACGTTTGTACCGGAATATATGTCGCCTCCAATTTTAAAATCAATGAGGAAATCCAGAT
>JABDLW010000771.1 GCA_013001805.1 Saprospiraceae bacterium
ATCAAATCCCAGGTGGCTATCTGCAAAGAATAGGATTTTTACCTGTTTCATCTTAGAGCTAAAATTAGGTTTATAATTTCAATCGGTCCTAATGCCAGAGTATGAGCCATAGGATCCAAAAATCCTGGTAAACCTAAATTATAACTCGTTGCTGTTGCATAAATTAACTTCTAGATGATATCTTCAAGACATGGATCCCATAATTCTTTCGGGTCTGGATACTGAAAAATACCGTCATCCGATGGAAACCAATGCCTTTGAGAGGCTAAGGAATACCCGGGGACTGCAAAAAATAGTAAATAAATTTCATGAGATTGGGTTGGAGCAGAATATGAAGTGGCAATATCTTTCGAGTTGTGTCAGAGTGACCAATAATAATTTTAGTCACCTTTTGTTCCTAAGCGCAAAGGCTGCTGAGATTTTACAAGTGCAATATGTGCCGGAATTATATATTCGACGCTCAGACCACCTTGAAGGCATATCAATTGGTGTGGAGGAACCCTTGATCATCCTGTCCTCTGAGGCGGTCGAAAAGCTATCGAATCAGGAATTGCTCTTTGTATTGGGTAGAGAGATGGCCCATATCGAGCACCAGCATACACTTTATAAAGAAATCGGATTGATTTTTCCTGAACTCATTGAAGCGTTTTCTGTAGTGACGTTGGGACTAAGTTCCATACTGTCTGCAGGTCTCAAATACGCTTTGTATAATTGGGATATGACGTCGGAACTCACCGCTGACCGCGGAGGTCTGTTAGCCTGTCAGGACTGGCAAACATGCGTTTCATTTTTAGCTAAACTGGCCGGCTGGCCACAAAACTATTGGTCATCCATTAATCTCGCCGAATTTCAGGACCAGGCAAGAAAATTTAAAGATGCGCAATCTTCATTTGACAAAATTGTCAATTATATGTTGGGCGATAATTCCTTCGCCATTGCCCGGCTAAAAGAACTAATAGATTGGACCGATGCTGGAGATTACGATGCATTAATTCTTAAATCGAAGGCGTTTAATAAGATCTAAAGACCGACTGAGATGTGTCTTGGATGGCGATTTTTTCTTTTTTTGACTCCACTCAATTCCATCATTAAGACACCGGGCGGTTTAGTGGTCCGAATAGAACCCGACTCACATTAGAACATGCCATCTCCGGCATATTTACTTAAATTTCAGGTCCCAGGAAATTGAAAGAGAATAAATCAAATTGAAATGACCGGGATTAAAACTGATTTCCTGACGTGAGATGCCGGCATTGATTCCCCAGGCAAGCTTATTTCCTGAAGTAGTAAAATAATGGCCCACACTAAAACTTTGAGACTTCAGATTAATGATCGAGTTTTCCAGCCCCGTGTAGTCAAACCGATCGGTTAAAGGAGAGAAGCCCACACCAATCGAAATTGAAGAATAATTATATGCATCACTGCGATATTTTCTGAAATTGATAGATCCCGACTTACTGAAACCACTATCATTTGGAATAATGTATGGGCGGAAATATAAGTAGCTGTTGCCTGTGTACCAGCCCACGGACCCCGTATATATGACAGTGGTACCAGTGGAATATTTTAAAGCTCTGAAGCCCAAAGAGGCTTCGAGGCTATGGGGCAGCGATGTGAACAACTCGGCTGAATAGCGAAAATCCGGGAATAGAAATGAGCCTGAGGTCCCCAAATTGACATATGCATACAAACCCTTGATAATTCTGGGATACAGATCGACTTCAAATTGAGTACCAGTACTCTCGAATCTGCGGTGGATATTTACCCGGGCTATCGCACTGCCAAATTTAGTCTGTCTCCCATACTTAAATGCATAGTAATGCATGGGATTAAAAATCTTGCTGTAGAACTCATGCGAAGTGGAGAATCCCACTCTATTAAAACTCAATTTATCATTGAGAAAATTTTCAAAATTAATTGCCTTAACGTTGCTGGGATCCCGATCCCGAATAAGTTGCAAGGTAGCAAATGCCTCTGCCGGTTTGTCGCCATGTATTTGGGCGTTAGCTTTTTGATAAAGGAGATCTGCATCATGGGGAAAATGCAGAAGGGCACGATTGGCCAGATCCAGTGCGTTGAGGGACTGACCGGCCCATAACTCATTGTTAATCCAGGCTTTCCACGTATCTTTTCGCTCGGCAGTTTTTTTAATGATAAAGGAAAATGCCTTGCGGGCATCCGCATAGAGACCATCCCATGAATAGGTGGCACCCAGAAATTCACGAATGTCATGATAGTTTGGGAATTTGGTGAGAATAAACAAGAGGGTATCCCTCGCCTCATTTCTTTCCTGGTTAAAGGCCAATTCCCGGGCTATGGCAAAAGATGCATCCGGGTCTCCATTATATTTTGATCCCTGGCCACTGAGCGTCACCAACATGAAGGCACAGAGAAATATTGTTATGTTAAATCGCAGCATTAGTTTATTGATTGCAGGCCTTCCTTAAATTCCCGGTAAGCTGATGCATCCGGATATTTATTAACCAGGTTGTCCATGATCAGGAGGGCTTCTTCCGTCTTGTCCATTGTTTTATAGGCACGGGCTAACTTGAATTCAAGTTCCGGATTATCTATTCCACTGGCCTTCGCTTTTTCAACAACACCTGGAGATTTTTCAGCTTGTCCTGACCACCAATAGAGATCCAGTAACGCCATATATGCATCGTCATAGGTCGGAATTCTCCGCATCACATCCAGAAATTCTACTTCGGCCGGTTCATACTGCCCATCCCAGGCTAGTGTCCTGCCTTTTAATATGCGCGCATCGTAGTGATTGGGTACGATGCGCAGGAGATGATCACAAATCAAACGAGCCTCGATTCTCTTTTCATTCCACGCAAGGTTTCTGGCCTTTTCAAAACACTCCGCATTGGGTAATCCGGCAATCAGAGCATCGACCATCCGTTGTTCTTCATCGGTAAATAAAATCGGCTTGTATCGAAAACTCCCAGTATCAAAAAGACTGTCGGGATATATCCGGTCATGGTCGGTCAGAAATTTGTTTAATATTTTGAAATCGGCAAGTGATTTAGCCATATTATTGGCAAGGCTATCGTCTCTGATAGGAGAGAGGTTCAGTTTTTCTGAAATGCGAAAAAGTTGATCCTCACTATAGAAATAATCCTTGTAAAGAAAATCTGAAATAGAGCCTTTGAATTTCATGAAGGGAATTTCTCGATCACTGTGGAAGTTCCGTGTGGTGTCAATGCCCGTGCCCAACCAGGAAACATGTTTCGGTGAATTCAGTTGGTGATTTTTTTTAAGAAACGCTATCAGACTTGGTGCCACATCCAGGTGCGATGAGATAGAAGAGAAAGTCTGCGGCCTTTTGATCATAGGACTGTAAATAAGAAATGGTACGTGAAACCGGCATAGGGCATCCTTGTGAGGAATCGGGATAAGCCGGTGATCTCCGGTGATAATGAAGATGGTCTTGTGAAAGTCGCTCCTTTTCTCATATCCGGTTATGAATTTTCTAAGTGCTTCATCTGTATAGAGCAAACTGGCAAAGACGGGCTTGTTTGCCTGAATAACTGACTTTTTGGATTCGGAAAGCTTGCTATTCAGTAATAAACTATCCACCCGTTTTTCGTACCGGTCGCTCCCGGGAAATAGAAAAGGTTCATGGCCACTGACAGTAAATATTACATCTAGTCTCGGTTGGCTTGTTTCGCCTAAGCTACCAAGCACTTTGCGAAAGATTTCTCCGTCGGGATATCCCCATGAAAATCCTGCAGCATTTTCTTCGATCTTGTGGTAGTCAGGGCCAAAATTTCCCATATCTACTACATTCGTGACACCTTGACTTTCCAGAAAATTGATTTTCCGATCAAAAGAGGATTGTGAACCCTCGAAATACGAGACTTCATAACCATTGGCTTTGAGGATACTAAAAATTGAAAGATGAAGTGGTGGGTTTTGCATTTCCATAAAGCCTTCACTTCCGTAAGGCAGGGAAGCAAATATTGAAGGCATGGCACCAAATGATCTTCCACTGGTACAGAGGAAATTATCCCAGGACAATGATTTTTTACTTAAGGAGTCCAGGAAAGGTGTGAAGCCACCATATTGAGCATGAGTTCCTGTGAAGTCACGTCCCAGACCCTCGGCTACAATAAATACGATATTTGGCTTTTCTTCACCTTTGCGCAGGAAGGGTCCCAGCACATCCTGATGCGTTGCTTCTCTTAGTAGGGGGTACTCTTGTTCCGAAAACACTTTTCCAGAGTTCTCGGAGTCGTCATTAAGGGTAGCCCGGCGAATATCAGTGGCGAGAAATTCGATTTTATTGCGATAGGTATCTGAAGCCCCATGCGCGAAAACAAGCTTAAATGAACAACAAACTACCAATCCCACCAAGACAGAACCTATGGCATATTTTTTCGTAATAAATTTCCTTAGCAGACTATACAACCCTATAAAAAAAGCCAATAAAGCGAAGATTGGAACCAGGTACCAAAAAGACAGGTCTTCGAGCGACTTAATGGTAGCAATAGTGTCACCGAGCGAGTACCCGAGTAAATCGGAACCCAGAAGAAGAAAAGTTTCGCTAAAATATTTAATGAGGGCCACTTCGATTAATATGGCCATCCCAAAAATTACCTTGGTAAACTTTAATCCCCAACCACTCTTGAAATAGTTTAATAGTAAATAAGGAATCAAAATGACCAATCCCAGAAATGATGCCGCCAGGAAATCATTGGAGAATGAATGCAAGATGGCCAGGGGGAAGTCTATCGCTAATCCCTTTGATTGGACGTCGAGCAGTCCCACCATCGATGTGATCCAGAAAATAATCGTCATGGATAGCACCAGGCTTAAATACTTCGCATGATTTGTCAACATAGTTCTATTATAAAATCTGTAAAATTTATTTTTTACCCAGTCCCTTCCTTTCCATCTTCCCCCAGTGCTTGTTTTTTACAAAATAATAGTCGTAGTTGCCACGTATGGCAGCGTAGACGACCACCGGGTGAAAGAAAATTGGTTCTAAGAATGCAGTTAATATGAGGCGTAAACCGTCGCCCTTATTTTTATATTGATGGTAGGTCAGTTCTTCGGCAAAAATGGCGATGCTGGAAAGTAAAACAGAAAAGAGGAGAAGAGCGACAAAGAAAATCCAATAGTACATCCACGACATACTTCCAATGATTGCCAATATGGTTACAAAAATGACGCCGCCAGCTTCTATCAGAGGTGCCATTCGTTCATAGAAGAAC
>JABDLW010000783.1 GCA_013001805.1 Saprospiraceae bacterium
AACTTGCGCAATGCCAGCAAAATTGAGGTCCCAGCCATACTCCTTGCCTGCTTCCCGCATTAGAACATAGCCTTGTGCGTACGAGACGATTTTTGAGGCCAATAAAGCTTGTCTGATTTGTTCCACAAATGCTTGCTTATCTCCCGAGAAAGGTTTACCGGGACCTTGTAAAACTTTTGCTGCCTGTACGCGCTCTTCTTTTTGTGCGGAAAGGCATCTTGCAAACACAGCCTCGCCAATCAATGTGAGTGGAATCCCTAAATCAAGAGCGGTTATGCCAGTCCACTTACCCGTACCTTTTTGCCCCGCGGTATCCAGGATTTTTTCAACGAGAGGCTCACCGTCTTCCTTGTAGGCCAGAATATCACTCGTAATTTCTATCAAATAACTGTTGAGCTCCCCCTGATTCCACTCTTTAAATACTCTATGCATTTCATCCGATGATAAGCCCAATAGTTCCTTCATGAGTTGATAGGCCTCGCAAATGATCTGCATATCTCCATATTCAATCCCATTGTGGACCATCTTGACAAAGTGTCCAGCACCATTTTCACCAATCCAGTCGCAACAGGGTTCCTCATTGACTTTAGCAGCAATTTTCTGAAGAATTGGTTTGACATGCGGCCATGCTGCTTTTGATCCTCCCGGCATAATCGAAGGACCAATCAGCGCACCTTCTTCTCCACCGGATACACCGGTGCCGATGTAGTACATGCCCTTGCTTTCCATAAGTTCCGTCCGACGATTTGTGTCTGGAAAATGGGTATTGCCTCCATCTATCAATATATCCCCAGCTTCTAAATGGGGAAGCAATTCTTCAATAGTCTGGTCTACAGGTTTTCCCGCTTTGATCATCATCATGATTTTACGAGGCTTGGCGATGGAGCCCACGAATGCGGCCAGATCACTATTACCAATGAAGTTCTTGCCTTTACCACGTCCCTCGATAAATCGCTCAACAACTCCTTCCTCAACACCTTTAACCGTACGATTGTATACCGACACTGTGAAACCTTTGGACTCCATATTCAAGGCTAAATTTTCCCCCATGACCGCTAAACCGACCATCCCTATATCTGATTTCTCTTTCATTATTTTTGATTTTATTAAATAGTATTTATTGAATGGGCATTACTAATATAGCTACACTTGAATTTTACATTATGGGTTATAAGTAGCCATAAACTCAGGTGTCAAATCTGCCTTTAAATGCCCATAGTCCGGTAGCAGGATTCGAAATAAAATATATTTCTTCTCCATCTGGCATTATATTTAACCCTTCCTTTAAATTCGCTGGATCGTATTTCTGGAGCATTTCCCTAAGATCGGCATACTGATAATTCACACTTTCAATTTCGGCCCTGGTCACATGTCCCGGGCAATAAGTTATGGAAAATCGTCCTTCGCTACTAGCCTGAATCAGATGTGCCGCTGCACTCAAATTATCCTTTAAGTCCTGATTGTTTTTCAGCGCTTCCAGAGTCTTAGCGGTTCCCCGATAACCGTATTTTCTTATTAGTCGATCAATTTCAGGATCCTCACCAAATTCTTTTAGACCCGGAGCAAGTACAATGAGGTGGCCAGAGTCAGCCATAGCCATCCTCGTACGATACACACTTTTATTACCCAACCACGTGGTACGAAACTCCGAAGGATCGAGATATACAATGACTTTTTTTAATGGCTTATCTAAGAGGATAAAATTCACCTTCAGGGATAAATCAGCAGCTAGCGTAAAGACATCGACAGAATCTCCAATGAAAATACCCCTGGTGACTAATTTGCCTTGGTTGTTCCGGGCCACGACCGTCTGAATGTAAACTACCGGCAAATTTGGAATAAAATGATCTGATGCATAGTTGAGTAAATCTCGCACCGGATTTTCGGCTCGACCTAAGATGTTTTCTATTCCATAGGCGGCTCCCAAAAAATGGCTCTGGTTGATTCCTTCCGTACCCCCAGTGCCAACAAATAGATTTTTATTGTAATTGGCCATGCCGATGACCTCATGAGGGACAACCTGACCAATAGAAAGTATGAGATCATGCCCGCCATGATAAACCAATTTATTTAATTGAGCTGGCCAGGGTGTTTCACTCAGGCCTTGAGTGATTTCACTCACCAATTCGCCTGAAATAGTACCCACAGTTACAACATCGTTCCTCCAGTCATGCACCCGAAAGAGACGCTGGGGAACAGCCCCAAACATTTTCTCAATCTCTTCTGCACTCATCGCCACATGAGTACCCAATGCCGGCATAATATCCGTTAAATTACTTTGGAAATACTCATATAAATACTGAGTGATGGTACCGGCTCCGGAATGTAATCTGGTGATATCCGGCGGAATAGCCAGCACTTTCTTTCTTTCACCCAATTTATCCATCGCCGTGAAAACGGCATTTTTAATATCTTCTGCCGATAATTCGGTTGTCTCAGATCCCACCTGATAATAAATCATTATTGCCTATTTTTTTACTCAACACAGTGTCCCCGTCAGCATTTCCTGTGACTTCAGCTTGTCATCATCAATTATTTGAAAATGTACTGTCCGAAACCGATCATTGTTTGGCTTCGATCACCTAATTTTTCAAAAAAAAGTACCATCGTAGATTCTGACGTTCTGGAAATACTCAAAAAGTCTCAAGTTATGCTAATTTCTATCTCTTAACGCGGGCATTGCCTTCCCAGATACTCCATACCATTTCCTCGTCCGAAGGTTGTGCATAATCGGTATGAGATGTCGTGGCCAGCGCTCCGGTAGCCCAACCAAACTGGGCCCATTTATCGGGTTCCCATCCTCTCAGTATTGCATAGAGTAGTCCGCCCACAAATCCATCACCTCCACCAATTCTATCAAGAATTTCGATTTTTCGTGGCTCAATCACGTGCCAGTTGTTATCCTCAAGCATAATAGCTCCCCATAAATGTTCATTGGCGCTAACTGCCTGTCGTAAGGTAGTAGCAAATACCGATGCATTAGAGTAAGTCTGTTTTACTCTGCCAATCATTTCCTTGAAACCATCAATCTTAGCCTGGAGACCTTTTCCTCCCGCTTCCGGACCTGCCACGCCCAGACAAAGCTGAAAGTCTTCCTCATTTCCCACCAAAATATCCGAAATAGATGCAATTTCCTTAAATATTTGGCTTAGCTCTTCTTGTCTTCCTTCCCAAAAAGAAGCTCTGTGATTTAAATCAAAAGATATCAGTGTTCCGTGCCTCTTTGCTGCCCGTGCAAGTTCAAGACAAAACTGGCTGGCTGCCGGTGAGAGTGCTCCGATCAAACCCGATAGATGAACTATTTGTACACTCTCCTGCCCGAAAATACGATCCAAATCAAAATCCTTGACATTGAGTGTTCTTCCCACTTCACCGGCCCGGTCATTATGTACTCTTGGACCCCGAATTCCAAAACCGCTATCGGCAATGTTGATCTGATGGCGGTATCCCCAGGGCCCTCCCTGATCTACTTCTGGTCCTTCGAAATCTAAATGCCGTGCTTTCAAATTGCTCTTGATATATGCTGCAATTGGACTTCCCTTAACAAAGTTCGTGAGCACTTTGCCTCGTAGACCCAAAAAAGAAGATACACTGGCTACATTGGTCTCGGCACTAGTTGCATGCATTCGAAATAGATCACTGCAATGTACTGGTTGCCGGCCATCTGGGGTAAGACGGACACCCATACTCGTAGGTACCAAAATGGAGTATTGACAGTTTGGCTTTAATTTTAGACTCATTAATATGTGTTTTTATAATTTGGAATATTCAGCTTTCAGGTCAATTTAAGCAACGGATCGGAAATAAAATAAAATATCACCCTTTATAATGTTTCGACTGGCCAAATATCAGGTTCCACCTCCCTTGCTAATGAAATGATGTGGAAAGACGCATTTCAGTCCAACTCTTTAGCCAACTCGAGTAAATCTTGCTCGGAGTTGTACACGTGGGGCGATATCCGGATCATGTTGCCCCGAGCTGAAACATATAGTTTTTTCTGCTGTAATCTGTCGGTCAGTGCTTTGACATTCAGGCCCTCTGGTTTATACAAACCGAATAAATGGTCACCTCGTAATTCTTTTTCAAATTTATAACCCTTACGAGCAGCGAGATCAAAAAATCGATTGGTTAGGGTTTCGCAATAATACTGAATCCGGTTCACTTGCCACTCGAGTAGCTGCTGAACCGCCGCTGAGAGCATGGGTAGTTGAATAAAATTGGCACACTCCCCAACGTTGTATCGATAGGCTTTTGGTCGAAACTCCTCTTGATAAGCAGTCAAGGATGAGAAATCATTACTCCCTTCTCTATTGATCCAATTGAACTCTATCGGATTACCTCCGTCAAAGTAAGAGCCAAAATAGGTCAGAGCACAACTAAATGGCCCCATCAGAAATTTATATCCCGCGCAAACCAGGGCATCAGGATCCAAATTCTTAATACTCAGAGGAAGGGCTCCAACGGACTGAGTTCCATCTACTATCAAGAGTGCGTCACAGCGCCGGGTTTTATCTCTGATAGCGGCCAAATCAAAAATGGTTCCGTCCTGCCAGTGGGAATGATCGGAGGTGACGCATATCGTATCATGATCAATAGCTTGCAGCAATTGATCATTCCAACGTCTGCCCCTGCCATCAAAATTATCCGGAGGTGCTATCAGACGTAGAGTTACTCCGTGTTTTTTCGCAAAAGTGCTGAAAGCATAATAATTACTGGGGAACTGTCCGCCCGGCATCACAATATTCCCATTCTTCTTTGGGATTAGATTATTCACTATGGTGGCAAATCCATAGGAAGCCGAAGGATGGAATGCGACACGTTGAGGATCATCCAGCTCAATCAATTTAGCAAAATCCTCCTTCAATCTTTCTAATGGACTGAAAAAATCGGACACCTCTATCTCATAGGGCTTTCCCTTACTCATCAGACCTCGCGAACCAGCATCGATGACCCGGTGCGACAATGGTGATTGGTAAGCACAATTTAGATAGATCGTGTCTGGATCGAGAGCAAAAAGTGACCGCTGGCATCTCAATAACGCATCTGACTTCATTTCGATTTATTCAGGATTTTATGATCAGCGTCTTGCGTTGTTCTTCCAATGATGATATTTTATCCTGAGCCTTTTTAATTTCCCCGTCGAGCGACTGCATAATCCTAATTATTTTGTCTCGGACGGCATGTACACTGGACAGTGCATTTTGAATTTTCTGCTGAACGATCCAATCTGAAATCAGGTTGTCAAAAAAAATGTCTGTAAATCGACTGTACGCATCAAATTCAATTCGCAAATTAAATTGCTGGCGGCCATAGATATGTTTTAGGTCCCCTTCAAAGCGCGACAATAGATGTTTGGCATGATAGGCCAGATCTCTGGCTTTATCAATTGCGCTATGCTTCATAAAGGAGGCACCACGTTGCCTTCCCGCCATATCCCATTGTCCCCAATTTTTTGCCGTGCTCAAATGCGACGACATTTGATCCAAAATCGATGTGATCTCTTTTCCCGTGGTTTGCACCTGGAGAACATTGCCAATAAATTCACGGTTGGTGTCGATAATCAAGAGTAAGTCAAGGATTTTTTTGCCCGCTTCACTTTCGCTTTCTATCAATGATTTTTCACGCAGTTTCAATAATCGGTCAAGCTTTATCTGCAGTTCGGGTAAGGCGTGTATTTTACCTTCCAGCAGGTCACGCTCAAATTCCAACAGTTCCAATGATTTTTTAGCTTCATCGTATTTCAAAGATGCCTGTAGATACTCTTGCCGTTCTTTTTCTATCTGTTCTTCTTTACTACCCAGAACCTGGTGGAACAATCCCTTAATACTGAGTTTTTCGAGTTTTTCAATATCCTGAAATTCTTTCCGCAATTTTTTTTCTAATCCATCCAGGTCCCTATTTGCCTGTGTTAATTGTGTATCCAATTGTGCAAGGTGTCGTTCCACACGTTTCAATGTCTGGTAAGCCTCAAATGTTTCCGTTAGTTTTTGCTGTAGATCAGCCATATAAAACGTTGATTAGATTCATTGCGGAAAAATAATCAAAAATTTGTGTGGTCCACCTTTTGAACCTCGTTTCGGTACATTCGGAAGGATGAAAGCGTCCATATGTAGAATATATTAATGGACTTTTCTTAAACTTCTTAATTTTGCCCCACAGCTTGCATAAAGGCCTCCCTATGAAAAAATGCATTTTTCTCTCCACTTTATTAATGGTGGTTTTCTTTCATGATCATCTTTCCGGACAGGCCTGGAGCGGTCGCAATCAAGCCCCATCCGTAACCGGTAAAATCACGGGAGAGATTGTGGACACAATCACCGGTCAACCAGTTGAGTTTGCAACTATAGCGCTGCGCATTCACAATATGAGCAATGATATCGATGGGGTAATTTCCAATGACAAGGGACAATTCAAGCTACCTGAGGTCAAACTTGGAAGTTATGACATGATCATTAGCTTCATCGGTTACGAGAGTAGGATCTTGAGAAAAATCGAATTGACTCCGGAAAAACCTGATTTTGATGCCGGTATTGTATTTCTTGTAAACGACGAGATCGTTTTGGGTCAGGTTGAAGTCACTGCTCAGGCAGCAGTAATTGAAAATAAGGTAGATAGAATTGTTTATAATGCTGACAAAGATGCTACCATTGTTGGTGGAGACGCTGCAGACGTTTTGAGAAAAGTACCCATGCTCTCCGTCGATCTTGAAGGAAACGTCTCATTGCGTGGATCATCAAATATCAAGATCCTGCTCAATGGTAAGCCCTCTGGTATGTTTTCAAATAATGTCGCTGATGCTCTCAAGATGTTTCCTGCTGATCAAATAAAGAGTGTGGAGGTCATTACGACCCCCGGTGCAAAATACGATGGTGAAGGCACCGGTGGGATTGTCAATATCATCACGAAGAAGAAAAATGTGCAGGGTTATAGCGGTAGCGTCACTAGTGCTATTGGTACCAGACAAAACCGTCTTTCGCTTAATTTGAATGCTGCTCAGGGAAGGTTCGGAATGAATGCTGCCGGAAATGCTTTTTATTCTTGGCCTCAAAATGCCGACAATACCTTTTACCGGGAGGATCGCATTGGAGGGCAATTGCGAACTCTGAATCAAAATGGAATTACAGAAAGCTCACGTATCGGTTTCTGGGGTCAAGCTGGTGCGTTTTACGACTTTAATGCCTACAACAGCATTAACTCTTCATTTAACTTGAGGGGACATACTTTTGATCAAAGTAGTGTATTGGATGCAGCCTTCCGGGATCCGTTCAGTGAAATCTTTCAGGATTACAATCGCATCAACGAAAATGATAATTTACGTAGTGGGTACGATTGGAATACAGACTATCGCAAAACTTACAAGACACCGGAAAGAGAATTTTCAGTAGCCTTTCAAATCTCAGGAGAGAATAGTGAGGATAATATATTTCTGGATCAGCGAAGCGAGGACTTGGATCTTGTTTTGAGAGAGCTTAGTGCCAATACCGGGCGAAGTCTGGAGTCGACCCTCCAGGTTGATTACGTGCACCCTTTCTCCAAGAACTACAAATTGGAAGTCGGAAGCAAAGGGGTGCTCCGGAAAATCGATAGTGACTACGATTACCGTGGCTACGATAATGATGTTGCACAATATGTGGTGGATAATCAACGGTCTGACAATTTCAACTACCACCAGGATGTCTACGCTGCTTATGTATCAAACACACTTGCTATCCGAAAAGATTACAGTCTGGTGGCCGGCGTTCGTTTCGAACAGACGGCCATAAAAGGGAGCTTTCTGAATAATGATGATGTTTTCAGCAACAAATACTCAAATTTTATTCCCAGTATCATTCTTTCAAAGAAAATAGGTTTCAATACGGTCAAGGTGAGTTATGTCAAACGTATTCAACGCCCAAGTCTATTTTATATAAATCCTTACGTCAATTTAAGTGATCGCCGTAATATCACTTATGGAAATCCAACTCTTGCTCCTGAGATCTCAAATCAGTATGATGTTGGCTATACCTCTTTCAAAAGAGGAACAGTATTGAGTACATCTCTTTATTACCGCAGAACCACTGATGTGATCCAATCATTGTTGAATGTAAGCGAAGAAGGGATTTCTGAGACAAGTTACTCCAATATCGGCTTAGCGCATGTGTATGGATTTAACTTATTTACTTCCTTCACGATTAAAGATTTTTGGACTCTCCGCAGCAATCTCGACTTAAATTCCTTTTACACTAAAAGCGAATCATTAAATTTAGAGAACCGGGCTTTTCAATATAAAGCCTTCCTCAATTCCAGTTTTAACTTTAAGCATGGAATTAAAGCGGACATCTTTGGCTTCCTCAATTCTCCCAGGTTTACACTGCAGGGCAGAACCCCCTCATTTTCGATGATGAGTTTGGGGATCAATAAGGAGATATTTAATAAACGTGGTAAAATAGGAATTACCATGATTGATCCGTTTAATGAAACCAAGAAATTTGTATCGGAATTGGAAGGTGTTACTTTCTATCAGAAAACGGATTTTCGTTTGCCGTTTCGCAGTTTTGGAATAAACTTCTCGTACACCTTCGGAAAGCTAGATTTCAAGGCCAAGCAGCGTAGCAGTAAAATCAAGAATAATGATCTTAAGTCCGGTGAGCAGGGACAGGGTGCCTCTACAAATACTCAAGGTTAACACATGGTCTGATAAGTATAACAGAACGGAGATCTGGTATGATATGTAGAATCATAACTGATAAAATTGCAACTAAGTCAAGTCCGTGATCATATGAAAAGACTGATTATCAATTGCCCTTTGTGTCGCCAGAATTCCTTCCAGGTGATCAAATTCGTGTTGGATTAGTTCGGACATGCTTCCTTCCAAATGCCAGGTATGGGCAGCCCATTGCCGGTCGTAGAAGGTCAAAACGCATCGCCGGTAACGTTTTATTCTGACCAATAAATTGGGAAATGACATGCAATCATCCCAAAGGTCAAACTGTTCCGGATCGGGAAACGAAAGATGAGGATTAATAATAGCAACCGGCTCGTGAATATTCAAAACAATCAAACGTTTTAGCACGCCGATCTGGGGTGCGGCGATGGCTCTTCCACGTCCATATTTTTCTCGGAATAGAAGTACCAGGTTGCCTAGTTTGTTGATGGTTGGCTCCAATGAGGCGACTTCTCTTTGTGCGACAGGCAAAGATGTTTTATAGAGTAACGGGTCACCCAGCAATAATATGTCCTCTATTGTATCCAATTGGTTGTTCTAAATTCCCAATACTTCAATTCCTTGCTTAAAGACCACATCCACCGGAATATTTTTTTTTGCCAAGCGATCCAGGTCAGCTTGTAAATCACTGCCAATAACACCCTTTTCCCCAAGCAATTGTCCCGCAGATTCATAATCACCATCACCCTGAAGTTGTAAAATTAAGGATGAAAGATCATTGGTAGCTTTTTCGAAAGCGGGAAAATCAACTGCGTAAGTACCTTTTTCCGGATCCCGTTTAAAAGCTCCATTTTCCTTAAAGTAATTAAAACGAACCATATTTGCTTTGCCATGTGCACTGGACGCTCCAAAACGAACAGAGCGAAAAATGCTAGTTAAAAATGTCACGTAATAGTCTTTGATATCCTCATTGATCTCCCCGCGATCGTTCAATTGATTGATCATGTAAAGTCCCAGCACATCTGCCTTGCCTTCCTCCAGGGCTGATGCGTGTTCTTTTAGAGCCTGGCGGACTGTCCCCGATCCATTAATCGTATTTTTAATTCCCAAACCATGTGCCACCTCGTGAAACATGGTATTTCCAAAAAATGCTTCAAAAGAAATATAAGGACGTTGTTCGGGATCGATCAATTCATCGGCAATGGGTATTAATATTTTATCAAACTTAGCCCGCATGGCATTTTTTAGTTGGAGCCTTCTTGTCCCTTTTTTTAATTGAACTTCTTCATCATTGGGAAGATTGATGGCAATTGTTTTACTCCCGGCATTACAGTCTCCCGCATAATAAATTACATCATAGGCATTTAGATCTGTATCGGTTCCTGGTTTTTCTTCCTTGTAGCTGGCGGGGACCGGAAGATTTGCTTGTAGATCCGGTAAAAATGCGGCGTACCGGCTTAATCGATCGCTCCAGGCTTTATCTTTTATTAATACATAGGCTTCATGCGCAGCTTTGTAGCCAAACAGCTGATCCTCGTAAGTCTCGATGGGACCGATCACTATATCTATTGAGTTATCTTTCATGTCTAACCAAGCCATGTCACTTGCTTGGTACTCATCATTTAATAAAGCAGCCGATCTGAGAGTAAGATAATTTTTAAGTCCTTGGTCTTCTGCCAGCCCGGCAGCCTCCAAGAGCAAGCGACTCGCTTCCGTAATTTGCGACTTAAACTGCATATGGTACGGAATACTTTTTAGACTTCCATCTGCTTCTCTTCTGATAAATGTGTATAGTGACTGCTTATTCGGAATATCTGCATTGACAAATTCTTCTTTTGACAGGTCCTGAGGATAAAAATTTGCTCCGGGAAATTTTGGACCTACACCGGGAATAAACGGTTTATTGCCATCCAGTCTATCCCAGGGTCCATAATTTATTTCGATAAATTTTTTCAGAGCTGGGTCGGTCGTTTCTGTGATGAGCTTGCTCTTGTCACCATAAGCTTCATACCAGAAGAGTTCATCCATAATCTTTGCTGCCTCTATTAATACCGGAAGCATTTGTTTTTCCTGCTCCGAGAGACCACTTAGATCCGTATGCAAAGTGAATTCAATATACTTGTCTAGTAGATTTCCATTTGTAGCAGCTTCTCCCATGGAGGGAGATTGCTCAGTGATTCCACTTTTACAACTCACTAAAATTGACAGAGTAAGCAGATAAAAATGTCTCTGGTACATGGTTGCGAATTTAATTTTAGCTAAAGTATCTTTTTGAACGTCTTGTAAAAATCCACTGATTTTTCCAAAGTGCCTGCCTGGCACCATCCTTGACTTTCTTTGTTATCAAATGTTGAACTTACATTTAAATGTACAGCACTAATCGAGGATCTGTTCCTGATTTTGTTTTAATTCCTTCCGGTGTTGATCTTGTTGCCGTTTGAGATAATAATAGGTCTCCAATTGCGATTGAACGGGGATTCCATTCTCTCTTACCACATATTTATTTCTTCCTTGTTTATCGATGATGCGAGCCTTTACGTTGTCATTAAGTTGGGCATCAATTAAATCTTTTACAAATTCTTTGATATCCTTGTCATATAATGGGAATGCAGTCTCGATCCGGTAGCTTAGATTACGAGTCATCCAATCTGCGGATGACAGAAGGATTTTTTCATCACCATCATTATGAAATAAGAATATCCGGGCATGTTCCAAAAACCGGTCAACTATACCAATGGCAGAAATATTTTCACTGAGACCCTTCTCCCCTGGAATAAGACAGCAAATGCCACGAACGATTAGTTTTATTTCCACTCCTCTTTGACTGGCGGCATATAATTCGTCAATCATCGCAGTGTCCTGTAAGTTATTTAATTTAAGAATGATTCGTCCCTTCTTACCATTCTTTACATTCTCTACTTCTTTTCGAATAAGATTTACTAATTCAGATCTCAAATTGAATTGTCCCACCAAAAGATGCTCAAATTCTTTTTCAGGTAGCTTCCTTGTTTCAAGGATGGAAAAAATACGGGCGATTTCCCCGGTTATTTCCGGGTTGCTCGTAAAAAGACCCATATCACTATATATTTTGGCTGTGACTTCATGAAAATTACCCGTACTAAGATATGTGTAGAGTTTGGGCTTGCCATTTTCAATCCTTCGGATAATGGCTGCTTTTGAGTGTACTTTCAATCCGGGGAAACTGTAGTGTACTTTCACTCCTGCTTCTTCCAGTTTCTGGCCCCAGGAAATATTAGCTTCCTCATCAAACCTGGCTTTGACTTCAATAAAAGCCGAAACTCTTTTTCCCTTTTCAACGGCTTCCATTAATGCCTGCATAATTCTTGAGGTCGAGCCGACACGGTATTGAATAATTTTAATGTGGGTTACATTGGGATCGTGCGCAGCCGTCTGAAATAACTTTATTACAGATTCATAACTATGGTAGGGCAAGTGAATTAAATGATCTTTTTGTTGTATCGTAGAAAATATATCGGTAGATTCTTCGAGAGGTAAATAGGAGAGGGGTTCCAGTGGTTTTAGGCTTAAATGGTTTAATTCGAAAGTAGGGAATTTGAAGAAATCGAAATTATTATGATATCTGCCCTCCGGCAACAGATCATAATTCTCCAATTCAAGGACCGTTTGCAGGTATTTCAGTAACTCTTTGGGCATCTCCCGGTCGTAAACCAACCTCGATGCCGGACCTACATTGCGTCGTTGCAGACTAACTTTGATCTTTTCCAGAAGATCTCCTGAAAACTCATCGTCGATATATAACTCGGCATCTCTGGTTAATTTAATGCTAAAGGTATCCAACACATCATAGCCGGGAAATAACCAGGCTATACTATGACGTACAATATCATCGATCATGATGAGATCAAAGTGACCCTTTTTGGCAGAAGGTAACTCAATAAATCGCGGCAAATGTTCAGATGGTATTTTGACAATGGCATATTGCACTGGAGCGCGATCCTTTCCTTTGGTTCGCAACATCACGCTAAGATAGAGCGATGCATTGGTCAGAAAAGGCCGGATCTTATTTTTAACTAAAAGCACGGGTTGTACATAAGGCAACATATGCTCGCGGAAGTAATTTTCCACAAACTTTTTCTGCTCTTCATTTAAATCCAATCTCCGGCGCATAAATATTTTGTTACGTGCCAGCTCTGGTATAATTTGTTTCTCAAAAATTTCACTAAACTCTTCTTGCTGATCATTTACGATGCCCAATATCGTTTTCAAGACCGTTCTGGGGTGCAGATCAAGTTCCTTCTTTGTCTTTTTTCCGATCCGGAGCAGGTTGCGTTGTTGAGCAATTCTCACCGCGAAAAACTCTCCCAGGTTTGAAGAATAAATCGCTAGAAATTTTATTCTTTCAAATAGCGGCACAGTGCTGTCAGCCGCTTCCTGTAAAACCCGGTGATTGAAAGCCAGCCAACTTATATCGCGTTCAATGTATCTTGAATCCATAAAATGATCTCAATTTTCTTGTCTAAAAGTAATTAAAGTAAAGATAATTTTCCTTCCCTTATCGGGTACTTAACGTCCAGCCGGAGGGACAGGTCTTCCTGAAACAACGCGTAGCGATCCAGACCTTCTATGCTACAAAAACCTGACCGAAGGGGAAAGTTTGATATAATCCACATCCATAGAATAGGGATAATCCAAAAGGTATTCCATTGCC
Source organism: Saprospiraceae bacterium (assembly GCA_013001805.1). Taxonomy (GTDB): domain Bacteria; phylum Bacteroidota; class Bacteroidia; order Chitinophagales; family Saprospiraceae; genus JABDMH01. Next base: position 13,335 of record JABDLW010000783.1, read on the forward strand.
TTATGTATTGGCAGTTTCCTATAGATCATGCCAAAGAGCACCTCCACAATCGGTACATCCAATTGCAGACTTTCGGCGAGGTGGTACATGAGCTTGATGGTACGAACACCTTCCACCAAATCGGTCGATGTTGCTTCGATTTCCTCTACTGAGGCTCCCTCTCCAAGTCGCAAGCCGAAACGAAAATTCCGGCTGTCGGTACTGGTCGAGGTGGCAATTAGATCGCCAAGGCCGGCGGTTCCAAAAAATGTACCCGGATCTGCACCAAGCGCCTGTCCAATGATCAACATCTCCCGCAGACCGCGTGTGATTAACAGAGCTTCGATATTTTTTCCCAATCTTAATCCTGCGGATATTCCCGTACCGATCGCAATCATGTTCTTTAACGCTCCCGCTAGTTCCGTACCCAGCAGGTCGTGGGCTCCGTATATCTTAAATTGTGGACTACTCAAGACATGGTGACCCAGAGTGACAACTTCGTCGTAATCACTGGCGATCACGGTTGCAGCAGGCATTCCAGCTAAAATTTCTACGGATAAATTGGGACCTGAGATGGCACCGACCCGTACCACGCGGGATTCTTCCCGAATTACCTGGCTCATGGTTCGAACATGCCTGGGGCTCACTTTTGTATAAGTTCTGTCCAGATCAACTTTCACAAGATCTAACCCTTTGGTACCATGAATTAGAATATGATAGGGATGCAGGTGTTCTGAGAAATCTCTGATTACCTCACGAAAATTTGAAGAAGGAACAACAGGTATAATCAGTTTACACTGCTTACAAAATGATATCCGGTCTTGAGTATTCTGGATCCGGTGTTTTCGATCTGACTGTAATCTTTGTAAGACCTGTTTTTCAATCGCTGTTCTGCTCCAGATCAAAACATCTACATTAAAAGCCAACAAACTGGCAACGGTCTGACCAAAGTTGCCAGCACCAATAATACCTACCACCTCCGGATACATTGCTGCCATTGGCGAAAGATAGAAATATGTTTTCTAAGCGCAGATAATACCCTTGAAATTAGCAAAACATTTACCCTAATACAGGGTAGTGAGCTGATCACTTCTTTTTAGCGCGCTCGGCGGCCACGCGTTGCTGTTCCTGCAGGGCTTTTTGTAAACGATCCTGAAACCCACCTTTCTTTTTTGGTTTTTTCTTGTTAGCATCCAACTCAAGCAGGATCTTTTCATTATCGATCAGATAGTTTTTAGTCACCAGTGTCTGAGCAATATTAAGTAGATTGGAAAAAAGCAGGTAGCAGGTCAAACCGGAAGCATAACTATTAAAAAAGAATACAAACATCAGCGGCATCAGATACTGCATATACTTCATCATTGGCATGGCATTCATACTACTCATATCCATCATCTTACTATTATAATACGTGTAGACAAGCATGGAAACAGCCCATAAGAAGGTAAAAAGACTAAGATGATCGCCTAAAAACGGAATTTCGAAAGGCAATCTAAAAAATACGTCGTAACTCGATAAATCATTAGCCCAGAGAAAAGATGCCTGGCGAAATTCAATGGAGGCCGGGAAAAAACGATAAAGGGCAAACCAAATGGGCATTTGCAAAATCATTGGGAAACATCCGCCCGCCGGATTTACGCCATATTCCCGATAGATCTTCATAGTCTCCATCTGCACCTTCTGAGCATCATCCTTGTACTTGTCCTTCAGTTTAGCAAGCTGAGGTTTCAGGGCACCCATCTTACTTTGTGAATACAGCATTTTATAAGTCAGTGGATAAACCAGGGATTTTACTATCAAAGTGAGCAGCAAAATCACAATGCCTTTGCTACCAATGAGATTAGAAAGAAAACTGAAAATTGGACGTATGACCCACCGGTTAATGCTTCCAAAAATGCTCCATCCAAATGGAACAATATCTTCCATATCGTGGCCAAAGCTTTTCAAGACATCAAACTCGTTGGGTCCAATGTACATCTGCATTCGAATCCGTTCGTCACTGGTACCTTGAAGTGCAATGTCAATACTAGAGGTAAGTAATTTTAGATTTTCGTGGGTATCATCCAGCGACTCACTTTCGACAGCTGCGGACGCAAACTGTTCATTGGCGATGATGGTAGTGTTAAAAAACTGATTCGAGTGCGAAATCCACTTGACCGGCTTTTCATTGAGAATCTCCTGATCGTCTCCATTGTAACTACAATAACTTGGATCCTCTCCGATTTCTTTAAAATATACGGTACTGTTAATCTTCTCGTATTGGGTACTTTTTTCGATTTTATCGAGATAGTTGATCCAATTTAATTTCAGCGTTTTCTGAGATGGATTTAGTACGCGATCAAGACCCTGCAGAACGAGTTCATAATCAAGATCATATCCGTTTGGATTCAACGTGTATATTTGCTTCAAGGCCTTACCGCCACCCAAATTTGCGCTGAGTGTCAGGGTGTTTCCACTGACATGTGGCGAAAAGTAAAGATCACTTGATTTCACAAATCCACCTGCAGCATTTGCAACGGGCAGCAGATATTCAAATTGATTCTTTTCATCTCCCAGTAAGACCAGATCTTTATAAACATCTTGTTTATCCTCATTTTCAATCAACTTCTTATACTGCTTGATCAAGGCTGACTTAATGATACCACCTTTAGTGCTGAAGGATATTTTGATCAAGTCATTCTCAAGCATCAATATTTCTTCGGTTCCCACTGCTGCGGGAGCGAATACTCCAAAATCACTCTCAATGGCCATTGCCTGCAACGAATCCGCCAGGATTTGATCTGGTTCGCTCTTAGTTGTTTCCGTTACTGATCGCTCATCTGACTTGATGCTATCGATCATCTGAGCTTCAGCCAGAGCAATACTATCTTTCAGGCGCTGCATTTCATCCAACTCCTCCGGTGTGGGTGCATTCATCTTTGCCCAGACATAGAAGAGCAGAAAGATCAAAACAATGCCTATAGTGGTATTTCTATCCATTCGAGGTTGTCTCCAACATTTAAAATTCTGGCAAAGGTACAATTTTGGACATTCTGGCCCACAAAAGGAAGGACTAATGCACGCAGGTTATCGATAAGAGGTCAAAATGTGACGCAGTTAATTTTTTTGGTAGCCTTTAAAACCAATGAATTAAAGGTGTACCGAGGCGTTTCCCGTTCTTTTTCGTTGAATCAACTCTCGTTAATTCCACTTTCGTGAATATCTGCTATTTTTGTGCCGACTAGATATTTGCGAATTCTAAAGTAATGGCAATTCAATGTTTGAAAATCTAAATGACAAATTAGAACAGGCTTTTAAATCCTTTACCGGGGAAGGTAAATTGACCGAGATCAATGTAGCCCAATCCATCAAAGAAATTCGCCGGGCCCTTGTTTCCGCTGATGTTAATTATAAGATTGCAAAGGAATTTACCGATAAGGTGAAGAACAGAGCTACAGGATCT
>JABDLW010000785.1 GCA_013001805.1 Saprospiraceae bacterium
AAGGGTGGCAAAAGGCAGATAATTTAATTCCTGATCCGGAGAAATAATAATTGTTGATTTATTTACCAGATACGGCTCAATCGGTCGCAATACTTTATCGTAAATCACCTGAGCCCGGTCAACATAAACAGCTTGGAGAGAGTCAAACAATGCTCGTGATTTTTGTGGAGACAACACATACCCATAAATACTTTCCCGCAATTCTTTTATCCACTGTCGTAAGGGAAAATCCAAAGGTAAATGAATCAGCATTTTCTTCTCCGAGGATATAATGAATACGGTGATGCGATCACTTCCAATCAAATATTCGAGAAAAACCTGATCATCAGAGAGCAACGCCTGGGCATCCTGCCCTGAACGGGTATCGACTTGATATTTTAAATTAAAATAGGCAGGATGGTTACTGGCCACCACCTCTATTAATCTTTGATATTCGTTGCGAGCGGTAAATAGTTGACCCTCAAGTTTATCAATTTTCTCGGAATCAGCGGTCTTATTCTGCTGCAATTCAAAGAACTGCTTTTCCAGTTCAGATGTCCTTTGTCGCTGAATAGTAATGTCTGCCCTTAATTTTCCAGGTATATTGCCGAAATTTTCCGCACGACTTGACAATAATGCTTCAAAGAGCAAGATAGACCGGGTTTTTTCCGAAAAACGAAGGGCCTCATCAAAATAGAATGTATCGCCAGTCCCTTCATGAAGGGTCGTCAAATCTGCTACGGCATCTTCGTAGATACTTCGCCTCTTGTGCAATAAAAATCGCTTGGAGCCTTCGCTTTTAAATGAGTTTCGTACGAAGTCAGTCATCGCATCAATTTTCTGATATATTTCTGATGCTTCTTTTAACAACTCCAAATCGCGTGAAACTTCATACCAGAGGTCGTAGGCATGCGCTTTTTTCTCCATGGACTGATAGAGTCGATGATGGGAAATGACAGGTTCGAAGCCGGTCTCAGGAAGGTATTTGGTAGCCATGGCAGCTGAGTCATAATAGCGAATCGCACTGGCATAGTCTTGCAGGTTAGAATAGATATCACCCATCAATTGATAATCCCGGGAGAGATCCTCATGGTAAGGTCCCAGTTTATTTCTGCGGATATTAAGGGCGGCCAAATTGTATGGCAAAGCTTGCATTGGCTGCCCCATTAAATTATATACGTTGCCAATATTACTAGACACATTAGCCGGATAGACATGATCGTCGCCAAAATAGTTACTGAAAATTTTATACGCTTCTTTAAGCAAAGGCAAGCCCTTTTCATACTCCCCTAAATGCTTGTAGATATTTCCTACGTTATTGAGAAGGAATGCGGTATAAATCGAAACCGGTCCATAAATGCGTCGATTATTATGCAGCACTTTCTGATACCAGTACATAGCTTGTTCATATTCTCCCCGTCTTTCATGGGTCAGGCCCAGATTATTCATAGCCCGTGATACTTCAAAAGACGTACTATCACCCCGGGTAAAAAAATAATCGCAGTACCTTTGACGATATTCAAGTGCCTGTCCAAAGTCACCCATATCCTCCAACAAAAAAGCCACGTCCTGATAAAAATTGCGCAGTAGTTTCTCATCCTGGCTATATTTTTCCAATAACAGCTTTTCCGCAATTTCGTATTGATGGAGACTTTGCGCTCTACGGTCGAGACGACACAACACTCCCCCTAACCGGAAATGCGCATTAAAAAGGAGGAATGAATCAGTCGGAGACAAGCGTTCCAGCAGATTCAGTACCTCGGAATATCGTGTGACACATTCTTCGTATTCAATAGCCGTACGATACCGGTCAGCCAGTTGAAACAGATATTTAATAATGCGTAAAGAATCATTTGGAAACAAGGTTCGGGCCCGGGCCAGTGCACTGTCGGCGTAGGCAATGGCATTCACCGGATCAGTCGAAGACAAATGCACACTGATCTGGGCCATTGTTTCAATAAGCTCCTCCTCCGCTTCCAGTGCTTTCAGACCTTGCAGAGCCCGAAAATAATACTCCGATGCTAGTTCAAATTTGCTTTCCATGCGGAGAGCGTCAGCAATTTTCCTCTGAATTACCTGTTTTAAAACGGAATCTTCACCACTATCAAGCTTAGTGAAAGCCTGTTCATAATGAATCCTGGCCTGTTCCCATTCTTGGGCTTGAAAAAAGGAATCTCCAAGCACATTAAAACTCACCATTCCTCTGGGATCTGGCTGCAGGCTTTGAGCAACAGCTAATTGCTGCAAAATCAACAGGAATAAGACGATGGATCTTTTTGGTGACATATCTTCCCAAAGCTATCCTATAAAGTTACTGCATTTGGAAAAAACACACCCGGCAATCCCCAAAATCATCCATGGACAAGAAAGGGCCTTTTTAATTCTCAATCAAGGATCACTAATTTCCTGGTAACTGTCCCCAAATCCGTTTTAAGTTGAATAAAATAAATTCCCGGTTTCAAATCTCCGGGACCGATTGTGAATCGCGATTTATTTTGTGTCGTAATTGTCTGATTAATCCCTGTAATTATCCGGCCATGCATGTCAAATATATTTACCTGCCTCCATGAAGAAGTAAGTCCGTCAATTTCAATATAAATTGGTTGCTGGGAAGAACCGGGATTTGGGAACAACAATACCTGATCGGAAGCATAATTATCTTCGAGCCCGACGGTACTTTGAGATAAATAGCACAGGTTAAAGCTGAATGGACCCTGTTGCGACCAATCATCGTATATC
>JABDLW010000809.1 GCA_013001805.1 Saprospiraceae bacterium
CAAATATGGTCCACCCTAACTGGTTCGGATTTGAGGGCGCCACCCAGCCACAACATGGGTACCTGATATTTTAACGAACCATTGAAAGGCCCTTCGTGTTGGGGTAGCTTATGACCGTGGTCAGCGGTAATAATAATCAACGTGTTATCCCACCAGGTTTGATCTTTGCACCACTGCACAAAATCACCCACCGCAACATCGGTATAAGCATGTGCACTGCGAAAACTATTTATTTCACTATCATTTCCAAATTTGTACTCTCCGGGAAATTCGAAGGGTTCATGACTTGAAAGGGTGAATATTGTTTTGAAAAATGGAGCTTCCGTCTCTACCGTCAAATCCTCTTTCAACCTTTCAAAAACAATATGATCATGAACTCCCCACTTGGAATTTTGATCAGATGCAGCAAATTGATTCTCGTCGATCAATTCCGTCATCCCGCCCTGGCGAAAAAAGGAATTCATATTCCCAAAATTTAAATCACCTCCATAGTAGAAGGATTTCTCATAACCCAGGGACGCTAACCGAAGAGTAAACATGGGCAAGGATCTGGACTTCGCCGGTATTTTCATGATGCTTTTATCGGGCTGGGGATAATAACCACTAAAAATCGCCACCAGACCCTTGTCGCTGCGATCACCATTGGCATAAAACCGGTCAAATAATATGCCTTCATTAGCCAGCAAATTCAGATTCTCCGTCACTCCAGGCTCTCCCCCAAGCGGTTCGACAATCTTTGCTGTAAGACTTTCCCAAATAATTAAAATGATATTCGGCCTTTTATTTCTTAAAATTGAATTATGTACTAGCCGGGTGCTATCTTCCTGAAGAGGCCGGTTAGCATTTTCAACCAACACTCGCGCTGACCGCTCCTCCATCCGCTGGAATGGATTTTCTAAACTGTAAGATTTAGACTTAATGGAATGGGAAAAGTTCCAGGCGAAATTAATCGCAGCATGGTTTGCGAACATTTCTTCGAATACATACACACTACTCTGATTGATCGGAATGGTCTGAAAACCACCTCGCATCAAGATGATCAACAAGGAAGTCACTCCCAAAAGCAATGGAGAATAAAAATAGCTTATTGGTTGAAAGTCGAAAAAATGTCGATTAATCACGCGATTAAATAAAAAAATGACCAGCAGGGAACTAATCACCCAAACGATAACCCCAAGCGCCAAAACCGGCACGGCGATGGAGGCAAACATTTCTTGAGGTGTGTCCAGGTAGATAAAGGGTGTACTATCCAACCGGATTGCCCAGGCACCATACAAACCCAAATCGAACATCATGAGAAAATGAACCAGAAAGATCAGGGGAAACGTATAGATTCGAAGCATACGTCTGGCAGCCTTGCCCGAAATCCAGATTGACAAAACCAGTATTAAAAATGGAATTACGGATAAATACGCGGCCATGCTTACGTCGAGTTTTATCCCTTGCAGACAAACCCCCAAAATGGTGCCTACACTTAAGGCACTTGTCTGCTGGTGAAAATATATCAAAAACACGATCCGGCAAATACTAAAATAGCCCACCCAGAACAATAAATAGTAAATGCCACCTCGAACTCTTTTAGTAAATTCCTTCATAAAATGTTCACTCAATATCCGCCGGCAAGTGCTAATTAATCAACTGTGGCATAACATCCACCATCCAGTTATCAATTCCTCTCCTAACCGGCGCACAATATCGCAATTATATCCTAATAGATACCCTCCAAATAAATCGAGATAATGGCGATCTCACTGAAAACTGTGATTCGATAAAATCCCCGATTCAGGTGATGTCGCAGAGAGGTAAAATTAAGACCTTGCCATCAAAGTAAAAATCAAAAAACCATACCAATGCAAACTCTAAAATATTACACTCTTAGCCAATTTGTCCTTTTGGCAATCATTATCATGGCATCTTTATCCTTTACCAACCAGTCTGCCAGCGAAGCATTGTTACCAGATCTGCAGATAACTGTTCCCGACTCTCTTTTTGGATCATTCTGTACCAATAAGCACAACAAAGTGTATGTGAAAATAGCCAACATTGGTCAGTACAAGGCTCAGGGAGAGGTCCTGGTAAAACTGCGCATCGACCCGGTAAGAATTAACCGCAGTGTAAAAATCAAAGTGGACCTGGCACCGGGACAAGTCCGACAGGTAGTTTTTGAGAAAATCAAATTCCGGTCTGGGGACAATCGTATCACCGGTATCGCCAATCAGGAAAAAGTGCTGGCGGAGACCAATTATTACAATAATGGTCAGACCAAATCTGTTCATGTCGCTAACTGCCCCTAAAACCGATCTCAAAATACGAGGAGTTCAGTCTCATGTTCGAAAGGTTACGGATAAGCGTTACCGCCTCGCATTCAATTAATCATTTTATTCGCACATAGGGATTGAACCCAAAATAAACCAGGTATCGATGGTTTCCGGCAATGGCATATAGAGACCACGATAAATTAGTAACGCAGCAAAAAAGAGCATAAAAATGGGAATGCTTTTACGAAGTAGTGTTCGGATTCTCAGTGAGATGAGTTTTTGTGAAGATGCTACCAGAAACATAAGAGGTACCGTTCCCAAACCGAAGAAGATCATATAAAGCATGCTTGCGAAAACATCAAATTGTGTAAGTGCTGCAGCCAGTGCCATGTAAATTAACCCGCAGGGAAGCAGTCCATTGACTAATCCTATAGTAAAAAAAGTTCCATGAAAACGCTTTCCCAACAGGTCACTCAGCTTGCGTTGAACCCAATTATAAAGGGGCAGAAATACTTGCCAATTCTTGGGAAATCTCAGTATACCCACTGATACAATGGCCGCAGCCAGGAATAAAATCCCCAGTGCAAGTGAAACATTCTTCTGTACCCCGGAAAGCGACAGCCCCAACCCCAATAGTCCAGGCAGGATTCCGATCACCGCATAGGTGGCGATGCGTCCTCCATTATATAGGGCTACATTGGCCCAGGTAGCAACGCGACTGCTGCCCTGATATGGCAAGGACATGGCGATGGGTCCACACATGCCCACGCAATGCAAACTCCCCAGAAACCCAATTGTAAAAGCCGTCCACAGTTCCATCTTACAAGATTACGACCTGCTCTTTAAAATATTTTTTTCCCTGATGTTCATAATCTATCAGTACTTTCCAATAGCCCTTGGCCGCACCCTTAACATCCAAATGCATCCGGTTCTTTGTATCGAGATCAATGACCAGGTTTTGGTCTTTCTGATGATCAGAGGGCCGGTACAATTTAATTTGACCAGCGATATCGGTGAGTGACTGATCAAATTGAATGATGATCTCCTGAGATGCGGCTACATAATTGATGGTAGTTTTATCCTGTGATCCGTTTTCCCGGCTTTTGCGAAAGGCCTCATAGTTCAGGTCATGATCGTAATAGTTTTCCTGCACCATGTTAATGTCCGTCCGCGATGCCTTGACTACAATGGCGATCATTACTATCACAAAAGTTGCATAGAAAATAGCTAATCCCGTCCCCCAATTAATTTTCATTTCTAAATGATTTTATAGTTCGTCATTCATTCGTCACTCGTCTACTGACGCTCCTACGTCGGTCAGCACTTTGATTCGTTCATTCGTCATCGAGACGCTCATTTCAATC
>JABDLW010000812.1 GCA_013001805.1 Saprospiraceae bacterium
GGATGGTGAAGAACGCTGAATGTCCGATTTTATTAGTACCGCCATCGCACGACCATCTCCATTTTCAAAAAATTGTTTTTGCCTGCGACCATTTTGGTGTTTATGATGATGCCTTAGCCGCGATAAAGTATTATTCGGGTAGTCCCGATTCTCAAATTGATATCATCCATGTTTTTCAAAAAGGAAGCGAATATATGGATAAGGGTGTCGAGGTTCTAAATGAAGACAAGGAGAAGCATATCAAGGAGGTTATCCTTTTTGATCCGAGTTTTCTGGATAGCATACAAGCGTACGTGAGAAATAATGATTGTGATTTAATTGTAATGGAACGTAAAGATCGCGGGTTTTGGAAAGAGCTTTTTCACGTCAGCAGAACCAGAAAGATGGCGGTTTACAGCGGAGTCCCACTGCTGGTGCTGCATGATGACGAAATTAAGTCGTTTGCCAGTCCGGCATCAGAAAAAGAAGCAGCACAATAAAAGATGATAAAGATCCTTTGTCCGGTAGATTTTTCCCAAGCATCGATAAATGCATTGGAGTACGCTCTGCAACTCGGTGAGACAATAGGTGCCGATCTGGTGGAAGTGACGCACTGTGTCTTCAAGGCAAAAAAAATACAGACGGATATTAGGTACACAGAAGAAGATGAGGCGGAGATTAAAGCCCAGGAACTGGAAGACAGATACAAATCCAGGTACTCAATAAAAATAGGTAGAAGTGTCTTCAAAGGTCATCCTCTTGATGTTCTCTTACCCTATATAAAAGCGATGGGCCGTAACCTGATTGTAGTGGGTACCCGGGGTTTGACGCCAGTGCGTAATCTTACGATCGGGAGTTTTACTGAGGATCTGATATTTTCCACTGAATGTCCGGTACTGGTTATTCCGGAAGATCACCAATTTAAAAGAGTCGAAAACATCACACTGGCAACCGACGATCAATTCATTTCGGTTAAAGAAACATTGGTTCCGTTATCGAAACTGGTCCGGAGTACCGATTCCAAACTTCATGTGGTTCATGTCAATCAAAACGGAGAGTCGGCAATCGATAGCCTGGCAAATCTCGATCAGTTTTTTGGCGGTATGGATTACAGTTTCTACTCAATACCGGTTGAGCGAACGGTAACCACTACTTTAAATAGATTTGTACTTAAGCAAAAGTCAGACATTCTTTGCATGATTCACCGGGATCGTGGATGGATGATTAATATCTTCCACAAAAGCAAGGTGAAAGAAGAACTCTTTCATTTGCAAGTACCCTTATTAGTTCTTTCCGAATAGTCGATTTGTTCAGGTACTCATTTTGCCAGGCGAATGGTGGCTTGAAGGTTCTCTGATTATTGTCATATTCCAGCTTGAGCAAAGTCAATGCATGGTTGTGATTTATAAAATAATCTTGTATTCATGTATTGTGTGTAATGGAATCTTTTAGTTAGACAACCGTTTGGATACTTAAAAAGGTGCCCTTTTAGATTGTTTATTAGTACGAATTTTATGGTAGGTTTGGAAATTCCTATTTTTCTGATTGCAGGGCACCTTTTTTGAACTACAAAACTGGCTCATGGCAGATTTGGGATTTCCGACAATCCAGTTAAAATTGAGGTTTTACAGAACGTCAGGTAATTTAATTATAAATTAAAAAAACCTAAGAAAAATGCTGATGATAAAACAACATGTCAAGGAAATAATGAATGCATTTCCGATTCTGGTCGAAGAGGATACTTCGATAATCGATGTTTTTAAAATATTTAAGAGGAAAAAAGTTTCACACTTGTTGGTTGTGGCAGGAACGAAATTAGTTGGTGTCTTATCCAAGGAAGATCTTTTGAATAAGATGGTTGAACTATCCGAAATGACTACGGGTCGGACCTACAATGCGATCATATTGAAAACGACACCAGTAAAAGAAATTATGTCTTCTGAATTGATTGTGGCCCACCCCAATGATCTATTGCTGGTTGCTGTGGCGAAAATGCTGGCAGCCAATGTGCACTGTATTCCAGTTCTTAATGATGAAAAAGAACCTATTGGAGTATTAACTCCGATAGATTTACTGGGAGCCATTGAAGCAAGAAAGACAGAGACAGTTTAGTCATTTATCATGACCCATCAAAAGAACTCTCAGTAAAAATATCAGAAGTTCAAGGAATCTTAAACGATCTGCAAAAAGCAAACTCCGCCTTGTTGGAGAATTTCGGACAATTGTATTTTAGTCTACCTAGTAACGGAGCGCTACCCACTAAATACAAGGAGTTAATGGCCCCTATGCGCGGCAGTTGCGGATGGCTGCAGGACTTAGTTTGGGTTATCACATGCATGATCCGAGTTGCGGGAGCATGAAATGACGAGATTCTGGAGACCATCGGAGTTGCTGTAGTGAAGATCTTTTAACGCCATTGCTCAGAACAATGCCTTCTTTTTGATGTTTCGCATTGCAGAAGCAACCTTTGATTACCAAAACTCGTATAGGTTATAGTGAAATATAAAATGGGAGTGAAAGCATCCGGATTCCTACTCGTCAGTCTATTCATCATTCTAACCTCCTTTGCACCTGAACACAGTTTCGAAGATACCTGGGCGACGGTACGCAATACCGAAGCTATTCAGGTGTTTGCGAAGAAAAATTCGATCGGCTTCAAAGACATTCGAATCGAAGCCAGCATTCAGGTACCACTCTCCGATTTCATCCAATTTATAAACGATGTCAAAAAATACCCTCAATGGGTCTTTAAATGTAATGATGCACGGCAATTGTTGGATAGAGATTCCGTACTTCAGTATTGGATTGTTAGTGATTTTCCCTTTCCATTCCGGGATCGCGAAATCAAGGTGATTTCGAACTTTGCCGTGGAGAATAACACATTTCGTTCTGTTTCCAGAGCCGACTCTTCCTTCGAAGGCGGTCCGGGTCGAATAGTGATTCGTGACTTTAGCTCGCAGTGGTTGGTCAAGGAGTTGAACCCCGGGGAAATAAAAATTGAATATGAGGTCAGTACCAACCCCGGTGGCTCCATTCCTGCCTGGCTGGCAAACATGGCGGTAGACATTGGTCCGTATAAGACCATGGTCAATCTTAAAAATGCTCTGGAAGGAAGGTAGATATCACAGTTATTTGCAAGAAGCCTTGGATCTCAGGCGGGTCTTCTCATAATATGACAACGTCTCTCCCAAGACTTACTTACAATTCGGTAGATAGTTCTGCTTTGATTCAGACCAAAAGCTTCATCCCAAACCCAGCATCGTCCGAAACGCGGATTTTGCCGTCTTTGATAGCATAGTCCCCGTAATCGATGTCGTCGGATAAGCAGGTAACCCCTTCAATAGTGACTACATTTCCCAGCCCAGCCGCCAGATGAGCTATGTAATGTGTTTTTAACATGTTTCCCCAGGCATGAGGACTGGCCACAGTCCTGGTACGCTTTAAAATGGGCATTAATTCTAACCATTTAGTAAAACCGTAACCATGAATATCCGGCAGAAAACCATCCATGGTGCCTTCGCTTGCCATCTCCAAACAAAGTGCATGGTCGGGATTGGCTTCTCCATCGACATAAAGTGTTTTTGTAAAACCATTTTCCCGCATCCACTTTTTTAATTCCCGCATATCACTGGCTTCCTCTCTAAATGGTTCCTCAATCCAGAAAATTGGAATGTCCCCGATGCCGTCAAAAAGAGCAATGGTGTCTTCCAGTGTATAGATGTCGTTAGCATCTAAAAGGATATCGACTTGTCTATTTTTAAATTCCTCATAAATCATTTTAATGACTTCGATATCTTTGTCGAGCCCGGCATCGTGGGGATACCATTTTCCCCCACGCCCAATCTTTACTTTTAATTGCCGGTAGCCGTATTGATAATCCCACTCACAGTTCTTAAGGATGACATCCAGACCAGCAGGATTCTCCGGAGGTTCTAATTCATCCAGGTAAATCATGCCACTATAAATCGGGTTTTCCCTGGGCCCGTGATTTCCCAGTAATTCATATACCGGTTTATTTAAAATAACTCCCATCAGGTCATAAAGGGCAAAGTCCATATGGCGATCTACTGGTGGCAGGGCACCCGTATCCGGAGAAATTAGATCTGCCAGATTTTTATCAAGTAAATAGTCGAGTGAATTTTTGACTTCTTGACTGGAAAGGCCCCAACCAACCGCTCCCTGATCCGTTGATATTTTCAGAGCTGTGCACTTGTGATGTTGGCCGTGTATATC
>JABDLW010000816.1 GCA_013001805.1 Saprospiraceae bacterium
GTATGGCTATAGGGGCTTGCCTCGTATGCTGACTATACCAGACAAGCTCATTCTTCTTCATCATCAGCACTAATTTTACCGATAATATGTTCTTTCAGTGCAAATGCGACATCCGGTGTAAGCCCGGGTATGACCAGATCACTGGAAGAACCTCCAGCTGTGAAGATCCTAAGTTCTACAAGGCCTATCATATTATCGATCACGCCCTTGATTATTTCACAATGTTGCACGCGGCTGAAAGGAATTGTAATCCAGGATTGAAAAAATATACCTTCACGATAGCTGATATCATGACTGCGAAGCTGGTATTTTTTATTTCGTACACTGGCATGGGCAAACCAAAGTGATAGCATGTAAAAGCTGAGCCAGGCAAACATAAGCGCATAGCTGAGCCAATAGAAAAAACCAAGTTTAAAAAATATCAAAATAAAAAGACCAAGAAGAACTATGGAAAAGAATAATGACCAGGATAAATAGAGAACATTTGCATACTTCTTTTCGACAGGTATAAAATCAGACTCTTCAATTAAGGGCAATGAGTCAATTTCGACTGGAATATTTTCAAATGGAAATTCAGGCATCAACTGTTGCATCTTTAAGGAGAAGATTATCCGCCAGATCCTGCAATAATACTTTAGCTTCTTCAAAAGAGGATACATTGTCCTTTATAAAAATTAAATATTGCCGGCTCTGTTTTAGTCGTATCTTCTTCTCTTCACCTTGGCTTGCAATAAAAGCTAAAAAGTCTTTAAAATATGTTGACTCATAAAAAAGAGATTGTGGATTTAAAACGAAAAAGCATTGCAGCTTCTCGTTTTTGAAAATGCATCTTTCAAAACCCAGTTCCTTGCAAAGCCAACGCAGCCGGACCGCATCAAAAAGAGTGACTACCTGTTCCGGTAAAGGACCAAAGCGATCTACCATCCTGACGGAAAATGCCTCCAACTCTCCTTCCGTATTTAATGTGTCCAATTCTGTGTACAGATTTAAACGTTCCTGGATGCTGTTGATGTAGGCATCGGGAATCAGCATCTCAAAATCTGTCTCCATCTGAACATCCTTCACATAGGAGTAAGATTGATTTTCTTCAAAAAATAGATCTTTAAATTCTGTTTCTTTTAACTCCTGTATAGCTTCTTCAAGGATTTTAGTATAGGTGTCAAAACCGATTTCATTGATAAACCCACTCTGTTCTCCACCCAATAAATTTCCAGCACCGCGGATATCCATGTCTCGCATCGCAATATTAAAACCACTACCTAGATCGGAAAACTCCTCCAGTGTTCGCAGTCTCTTGCGTGCCTCACTGGTTAAGGTGGAAAGTGGTGGGCAAAATAGGTAACAAAAGGCTTTGCGATTTGATCTTCCTACCCGTCCCCTTAGTTGATGTAAATCACTCATGCCAAACTGATGAGCATTGTTGATAATTATTGTATTGGCATTGGCAATATCCAAACCGGTTTCAATAATATTTGTGCATAAAAGCACATCGTAATGACCCTCTATAAATGCAACTAATGTTTTTTCCAGATGTTTTGATTCCATCTGCCCATGAGCCATGGCGATCTCAATATCAGGACAAAGCCTTTTAAGAAGAATCATCATTTCGGGTAAGTTCTTCACCCGGTTGTGGACAAAAAATACCTGACCGCCACGATTGACTTCGTAGTATATGGCATCTTTAATCAGCTCGTCATTAAAAACCCGTGTCTCTGTATATATGGGCTGGCGATTTGGTGGAGGGGTGCGGATAATGGATAAGTCTCTCGCCGCCATAAGCGAAAACTGTAAGGTACGAGGAATTGGTGTAGCGGTCAAAGTAAGTGTATCCACATTTACTTTCATATTACGCAATTTCTCCTTGGCACTTACTCCAAATTTTTGTTCTTCATCAATCACCAGTAATCCCAGGTCCTTAAATTTTATTTTCTTATTTAGAATCCCGTGTGTGCCAATTAAAACCTCAATTTTCCCTGACTCTAAATCCTTAAATATGGCATTTCTCTGGGCCGTACTCTTAAACCGGTTTAAGTAGTCGATATGTACACCAAAGTCGCCAAGCCGGTCACTAAAGGTCTTATAATGCTGCAATGCCAGAATGGTAGTCGGCACTAAAATCGCTACTTGCTTTCCATCGCTGACCGCCTTAAATGCAGCACGGATGGCAATTTCGGTCTTGCCAAATCCCACATCGCCACAAATCAATCTATCCATAGGGCTGGACTTTTCCATATCCGCTTTCACATCTATTGTGGTTGTGAGTTGATCTGGTGTATCCTCATATATAAAAGATGCCTCCAGCTCATTTTGCAAGTACCCATCGGGTGAGAAGCTAAACCCAACAGATGCCTTTCGCTTAGCATACAATTTTATTAATTCGCCAGCGATATCCTTAACCTTTTGTTTTGTTTTCCTTTTTAATGTTTTCCAGGCCTCTGATCCCAGCTTGCTAAGTGCAGGTGCTGTTCCTTCACTACCAACGTGTTTCGAAATTTTATGTAACGACTGAATACCAACATAAAGGATATCATTATTCTTATAAATCAGTCTTACCGATTCCTGCAAATGACCATTAATATCTATTTTTTCCAAACCAGAATAACGACCAACACCATGATCAATATGCGTGACAAAATCACCGGGCTGTAGTTCCCGTAAAAACTTTAACGTCATCGCTTGATCGCGGGTGAAGCCACGCCGCAAATTGTACTTGTGAAAACGCTGGAAAACCTGGTGATCAGTGTAGCAGGAAACTTTGTGATATGGATCAATAAATCCTTTATCTATAGAGACCAAGACCGGATGCCAAATTAAGTTGGCTTGTAAGTCCTCGAATATTGAATCAAATCTTTGGACCTGCCTGGAGTTGTCGGTAAACAGATAGTTGGTAAACCCTTTCTCCTGTAGCTGCTGCAAATC
>JABDLW010000822.1 GCA_013001805.1 Saprospiraceae bacterium
CATTTGCACTTAAGCCAAAGATGTTGTTGCTTGATGAGCCGTTTGGAATGCTTGATTCTCTGACCAGAGCTGAATTGCAGGATGTCCTATTGGAAATCTGGGATAAAGAGAAGATCACCGCTATTCAAATTACCCATGATGTTGATGAGGCTATTTTTCTGGCTGACCGGGTAATCATGATGACATCCGGACCCCGTGCTCAAATTGGAGATATCCTTTCGATTGATTTTGAAAGACCACGCAGTCGCAAAGCCATCTTAAA
This sequence comes from Saprospiraceae bacterium, assembly GCA_013001805.1. Classification (GTDB taxonomy): domain Bacteria; phylum Bacteroidota; class Bacteroidia; order Chitinophagales; family Saprospiraceae; genus JABDMH01. Next base: position 263 of record JABDLW010000822.1, read on the forward strand.
TCATCCGGATTACTATCAATATCGGCAACACCTCCTCAGCTTTCTTGAAGAGTAGTGGCTGGCAGTCCAAAAAAGGACTAAAGAATTTACACCTAAGAGGGTCACAATTTTGATTAGGATATCGGATTGATTTCTAGAGCTTTATACTTGGAACATGATGGTTGGGTGTGCCTTTCATGCAGTTATTGTAGTTGTCCTTTTACGTTGATTTTAATCACTTTGCATATAGTGATTCATTGAATTTCACAGGATAAATGATTTAAATTTTGACCTTATTGATATTGGGAAAATTATATGTTGAGTATGCCATTAAACATGGCCATTATTTTGGATTATTCCCTATTTCTAAATACGGGAAAATATCTCATTGCCTGAAAAAGTATCCCTGTCTATGAAGTATGAAACCTCCAAGTCGACTTGTTCATATTGCGGTGTCGGTTGCGGTGTACTTGTCAAAAAGGATGCAAGGAATAATATTAAGATTGAGGGTGACCCCGACCATCCAGCTAACCGTGGTCAGTTGTGTTCAAAAGGTAGAAACCTACACTATGTAGTGCAGGATACTTCAGATCGTCTACTCCATCCATCCATGCGCTGGAGCCGCAATCACCCAATGCAAAAAGTGGAATGGGACACGGCCTTAGAACGGGCATCAGCAGTATTCAAATCTATCATCCGAAAGCACGGCCCCGATTCGGTGGGATTCTATGTTTCGGGTCAATGTCTTACTGAAGAGTATTATCTCGTAAACAAGTTAGTGAAAGGATTTATTGGGACCAATAATATTGATACCAATTCCCGCCTCTGTATGAGCTCAGCTGTTTCAGCATATACAAAGACCTTTGGTGAAGACTGTGTTCCGGTGAGTTATGATGACGTTGAGTTGGCCGATTGTTTTATGATTGCCGGAGCCAATCCTGCCTGGTGCCACCCTATTTTATTTCGAAGGCTGGAGGCTCACAAAACAAGTAATCCTCAGGTTAAAATCATTGTTGTTGATCCCCGAAAAACAGCCAGTTGCTCCATTGCTGATTTACATCTGCAGATAAAACCGGGTACGGATGTCGTTCTTTTTAATGCCATTGCCAGGAGGTTACTGGAAAAAAGAATGGTTGACGAAAATTTTATAGTTAACCATACGGAGGGACTTGAAAACTATCAGCGATTAATTTCCGAGACTTCTTTAAGAAGGGCAGCGGAAATATGCGGAGTAGCGCTCGCTGATATTAAACTGGCAGCGCGATATATAGGCAATGCGACAGGGTTTATTTCCATGTGGGCGATGGGCCTCAATCAGAGTGTTATTGGTGTTGATAAAAATCTTGCTTTGTTAAATATTTCGCTTTTGACCGGCCATGTCGGTAAGCCCGGATCTGGCCCGTTATCATTGACTGGTCAGCCCAATGCCATGGGTGGAAGAGAAGTTGGGGGCATGGCTACTTTATTGGCCGCCCATCGAAATCAAAGCAGCGAAAAGCATCGTGATGAGGTAGCTAGCTTTTGGGGAGTTAAATCACTTCCGGCAGAACCAGGGCTCACAGCTACCCAAATGTTTGAAGCGCTTGAGGCAGGCACTCTGAAAGCAATTTGGATTATTTGTACGAATCCAATGGTGAGCCTTCCTCATAGTGGTAAAATGAACAAGGCCTTGCAAAAGGCCCGATTCGTGGTTGTTCAGGATATATCTGATCGTTCGGACACTACCGAATTTGCTGATTTATTATTGCCGGCAGCTGGCTGGTTAGAGAAAGAAGGAACCATGACAAATTCGGATCGCCGAATCAGTCACCTCACTAAAGTTTTAGATCCACCCGGTGAAGCGCTACCTGATGCCGAAATTCTCTGGAAGTTTGCTCAAAGAATGGGCTTTTCAGGATTTGATTATAATCATGTCGGTGAAGTCTACGAAGAACATTGTCAACTGACAAAAGGGACGAGTATCGACGTATCCGGATTGAGCTATGAAAGATTAATTAACGAAGGTACTTTTCAATGGCCGGTACCCTACCAGGATCATCCCGGCACTCCCAGATTGTTTACCGATAGACAATTCTATTGTAAAGGTGGGAAAGCGCAATTTAACACTCCGCGAGAAATACTTAGTGGGACGGAATCTACATCTTCCGCATTTTCTTTAATACTTACGACGGGTCGTATAAGGGATCAATGGCATACAATGACAAGAACGGGGAAAGTCAACAAGCTAATGAGCCATTCGTCAATGCCCTTTCTGGAAATTAATCCAATCGATGCAATGATAAGAGGCATACAAGATGGCGATATAGCTATTATCAATAATAATCGAGGGGAGGTGAGAGCGAAGGCACAGGTAACGACTAAAATTCGTGAAGGTGTTGTTTTTCTTCCGATGCATTGGGGTAAGATTCTAAATCGGGATTTTGGCCGTGCAAATAACTTAACCACTAGTCGATATGATCCAATTTCGAAACAGCCCGATTTTAAATATGCTGCTGTTGAGGTCACTAAATTTGTCAAACCGCGACAGAAAATATGCATTATTGGAGCGGGAGCTGCATCATTTCGATTTGTGCTGTCTTACAGAGAATTAAATCAGATAGATGAAATTCACGTTTTTTCCAATGAATCTCATCCTTTCTACAACCGAGTCTTACTACCGGAGTATATTAGTGAACATCTGCAATGGGATGATCTGGTTAAATTAAAAGAGGGAGAGCTTAAAAAGTTGGATATTACCCTTCACAGTAGTACTG
>JABDLW010000826.1 GCA_013001805.1 Saprospiraceae bacterium
GATTTATCTGGAAGATACTTCTCCTCTTTTGGGATGTTATGGTAACGACCTCGTGCAAACCCCCAATATTGATAGCCTGGCACGAAAAGGCATCTTATTTACTCACGTTTTTATGCCGGCTCCTGTATGTTCCCCCTGCAGATCAAGTTTAATCACCGGTATGATGGCAACGACCCTGGGGGTACATAATCATCACAGTTCGCGCACGGAAGCATCAGCCATATACCTGCCGGATAGCGTATTAACCATACCAGAGATATTTAACACCCAGGGATATTTCACTTTCAATAATGGGAAAGATGACTACAATTTCAGCTATGACCGGGAGAAACTTTACGATCAGGCATATCTTCAGCATCCCCTTTATGGTAAAAAAGGCGATCCTATTGACTTAGCCATCCTAAGGGACAAGGCACCCTTTTTCGGACAAATACAATTGGCCGGTGGCAAGGAAATATTTTCTTCTTCTTTCGGGGAAAACAATACCCACCCGGTAGACCGAAGCGTGATTCAACTTCCACCCTATTTGCCAGAACATCCCGCCATAATCGAAGAATACGCCAATCACCTGGATGCCATTCAAATCACTGATCGCAAAGTTGGTGAAATAATGAAAGGATTGGCGGATCACGAATTGCTGGAAAATACCGTCATTTTTTTCTTTTCCGATCATGGTATGCGTCTTACCCGTCACAAACAGTTTCTCTATGATGGAGGTCTGCACGTGCCGTTGATTGTAGCAGATTTTAGAAGTGGCCAAAAACTAAAACCAGGGACCATAAATGATCAATTGATTAGTGGTTTGGATTTAGGCATCACTGCTTTGAGTCTCGCTGGTATAACACCCCCTGGTTATATGGAAGGTCAGGATATATTCAACACGAAGATTCCACCGCGAACTCATGTAATTTCTACCCGGGACCGATGTGACTTCACCATTGACAGAATTCGAAGTGTGCGGAGCAAAGACTTCAAGTACATTAGAAATTTCATGACGGATAGGCCTTACAGCCAACTCACCTATATGGATGTCGATGGTGTCGAGTTTGTAAAAGTTATGAAAGCTCTGCATGCCGCTCAAAAATTGGACTCAGTACAAGTAAAGTTTTTCAGGAAAGATCGCCCAGCGGAAGAGTTATATGATCTGGATGAGGATCCTTTTGAAATAAGAAATCTTGCCTCGGACCCAAATTATGCAGATGTCCGTACCGAGATGAGCGCCATTTTGGATCAGTGGATTCAAGATAGCGGAGACAAGGGGCAATTTCCGGAAAATGAGGAAGGATTGAAGCTGATGCTGGGTATCTGGGGTAAAAATGCCCTTAATCCCGAATATGACCGAATCCGGAGAACATATCCAGATCTCGAAGGGTCTCTATGGTCATTAAAAAGTGCAGGCTGGGTAAAGCCACTTTAGCGTTCAGTTCCAAAGACTGATCAGAAGCCCTTACACGCTAAACTCAACCTCATTTCTAGCCACTGGGAATGGTTTTAAGGCTAATTTGAGATTCGATATTTCTACTCCTTTATTGACCTTGAGTCAAAGAGATCCAGACATGGATTTCCGGGATCCAGTGCGATTAATCATCATACCCGGTTGCACCCCAATGAAATCAAAACTCCGCTGAAACACGGAGTACAACACAAGCCATTTACATAATATTCCGTTCTTTCAGCGCCGACTGAGCATTCATTGGATACTAGCAAAACTTAGGTGGATAATAAATCCCAGTTGTAAACTTTAAGTCAACCCTTAGCATTAATATGGCAAAATATTTTGCACAAAGGGCTTTCTAACACGAATGATTTGGAGTATACACTAAGTCTCCAAGAAAAATTTTGATTTCTATGGATTCAGAATTAAGTTAATAATCATTTTTTTTCTACATTAGCCCTGACCACTTGATGGTGGTTGCGGACACCTATCTATCTACTTGCTGATTTTTTGACTTAATGTAATTTTTGAAACGATGAACCAACCAAAATTATGTAATTGGCATAGGAAGCTTGTTTATGCCCGATTGTCAGGTATAATTTTTCTATGCACGGTCTTTAGTGCAGCCCTCTTTGCTCAAGGCCACACTGTTTCCGGTGTCGTAACCGATGCAACCGATGGCCAGCCCCTTATCGGGGTGACGGTGGTCGATATCAATCAACCCACCAATGGTACAGTGACCGATCTTGATGGCAGTTATACATTGGCTCTGGCTGATGGAAATACGACCTTGCGATTTAGCTACACTGGATCCAAGACAACGGAAGTGGCCCTAAACAATCAATCCACATTAAACCTATCTCTGGAACAAGAGGTCGCCGCCCTGGACGAGGTAGTGGTTGTCGGCTATGCAACCCAACGTAAAGCTACGCTGACGGGATCTGTATCTGCTGTAACTGGCGAAACATTAGAGAAATCTTCTGCGCCAAATTTAGGTGCTGCCCTCGCCGGTAGAATGCCAGGTGTTTATATAGATACGGAATCAGCACGCCCAGGTGATGACAACTCAGCTATCCGGGTAAGAGGTACCAATACGTTTAATAATACTTCAGCCCTGGTCGTGATTGACGGTATTCCTGATCGTGCCGGTGGCCTGGCTCGCCTCAATCCTGCTGATATTGAGAGTATATCGGTTTTGAAAGATGCATCTGCGGCTATTTACGGAGCCCGGGCTGCCAATGGTGTGATTTTGGTGACGACCAAGCGAGGAAAAGCTGGAAAAGCGAAAGTGCAGCTTTCCACAAGTGTAGGTGCACAAACCTTCTATAAGACCCCTGAAATGCTGACTGGTCCCGAATACATGGATCTCGTCAACTTATTGAATGTGTACAAATTGCCGGTGGCAGAATGGCAAGCGGCAAATGCGGTCAGAGGAACACCATTTACCCGACCGAATGGTGAGGTGCTCAACCCAACCTATCCCAATGAAAGGATTGAAAATACGAAGAGAGGTGACGATCCGTGGACTTATCCCGATACGGATTGGTTTGAGGAAGTGACACGCAAGAATGCACCAACGCAGCGACACAATCTGCAAATTTCCGGTGGATCAGATGATGTTACTTATCTTGCTTCATTGGGATATCTAAGACAGGATGTCAACTTTAAGAACTCACCAAAGGGATTTGAACAATTTGATTTGAGGCTAAATCTCGATGCCAACATTAACAGGTTTCTAAAGTTCGATATAGGATTATACACACGTCAGGAAGAGAACCTAACTTCGACTCGTCCCAATCCAATCAATGACCTCATTCGGCAATATCCCTGGTTTCCGGCTTATTGGCCGACTGGCGAATTTGGACCCGATATTGAGAATGGCAACAATCCAGCCATTCGTGTGACAGATGAACCCGGTTATAATGATAACAGTACCAATTTTGTACAAAGCAACATCAGTATGACCTTAAAAGTGCCAGGAGTTCCTGGTCTTGAGCTTTTGGCCAACGGATCCTATGACAAAATGAATTATGATTTCAAACAATGGCAACGTCCTTGGGTACTTTACACCTGGGATGGTGTCAATAGAAACTCATCGGGTCTTACTCCAGCTCAGCGTGGTCCTGGAGATCCCAGCTTAACGCAGGACCACACAACTATGACAGCAATTACCGCCACATTTAATGCCACTTATGAGAAGGACTTAGGCGATCATTACTTTAAGGTTCTGGGAGGTGTGACCCGGGAAGAGACGGAGCAAAGTGACACTCGTGCCTTCAAGCGATTTTTCCTATCGAATGACCTGGATCAGTTGAGCTTTGGTGGTGTTGACGGACAATTTAGTTCCGGTGAAGGCCTGGAAACGGCTCGACTAAATTATTATGGTCGCGTCAACTACTCATACAAGTACAAATACCTTATTGAAGGCCTTTTCCGGTATGATGGATCCTATTTGTTTCCTGAAGAAAATCGTTATGGCTTCTTCCCCGGAGTATCTGCAGGTTGGGTGGTATCGCAAGAATCATTTTTTGCCGATGCGGTTTCATTTCTTGATTACCTGAAAATCAGGGGATCATGGGGACAATTAGGAAACGACAATGTGGATCCCTACCAGTTTCTTGCCTCATATAGTTTTTCTTCAACTGGCCTCGGAAATGTAGTGACCACTGCGTACGAAACCAAAGTTCCCAATCCCTTTATTACCTGGGAAACAGCTACTTCGACCAATTTTGGATTTGACCTGGAAGCACTGAATAATCGACTTTCTTTCAGTTTCGATGTTTTTAAGAATACCAGGGAAGACATTTTAACCCTACCGAATAAAACATTACCCCAGTATAGTGGTATTTCGCCTCCAGCTCAAAATATTGGAGAGTTTGAAAACACGGGATTTGAGATTTCCACTAGTTTAAAGGGGGGTCAGCAGGGAGGATTGACCTATGAAGTCACTGTGAATTTCAGTAATTCAGATAATAAACTAGTTTTTGTCGATGAACCGGAGTTGGCCGATCGACCCTGGCAGAGGGAGACTGGAGGTGAGATTGGAAGACCTCTTTTGTACCAATTTGCCGGTGTATTTCGATCTCAAGCTGAGATCGAGTCTGAAGCTCTGGATTATAGTGGTGTGACACCGGCGCTTAAACCGGGAGATGCCAAAGTCGTTGATATCAGCGGCGATGGTAAAATTGGACCGGAAGATAAGATCCGAACAGGTGGAAGTGCATTTGCTGATACCCAGTTTGGCATCAATACTTCCCTGTCATACAAGAATTTTGATTTTAATATGTTTTGGTCAGGTGCCGCTGGTGGTTACAACCGGTATGAGTGGAGCTTTATGTCGGGGACACTGGCCAATGTTCAAAGGGAAGTTGCCGAACGGGCCTGGTCGATTGACAATCCCGATGCTCCCTTTCCCAGATTGGCAGATCGAGGTGACCAATGGTATTCTGGTCAGACCGATTATGCCCTGCTAACTCGAGACTATATTCGAATGAAAACCATCGAATTAGGCTATAATTTCACACCAGGAGTCGCCAGCAAGATTGGTGCACAAAACATACGTTTGGCTATATCAGGCCTCAATTTGCTAACCATTACAGATTTTCCCTTTGATCCGGAAACGATTCAAGAGGGTGGCCGGGTAACTGAAGCGCGAGATGCTAGCGGTGCGAGCTTGAATAATGGTCAGGCTTATCCGACCTTGAAGACAATTAATGGTTCACTACGCATCACTTTTTAAACTAAGACAAAATGAAAACGAATATTTTGAAAACCTTATCAATACTAGTCGTCGGACTTTTGTTAGGAAGTTGCAACGATGATTTTTTAGAAACAACACCCCTCAGTGAGATTGCGGAAAGTAATGTGTGGACATCGGATAAATTAGCCGAGGCAGCAGTTCTTGACTTGTATCAAGGTACCTGGGCAGGTACTTTAACCCGAGAGGAAACGACAGACGCTTTCACCGATCAGGCGGTTTTTACCCATCCTGGTCGTGGAGTTGATGGATACACGGAGGGGAAAATGAATCCCGCAGGGAATTTTATGGATATGCAGTGGTTTAGTTGGCCGCAATTGTATCCTTTCATCAGAAGTGCTAATATTGCCATTGAAAGGCTGACAGCTAATGAAGCAGAGTTCGATGAAGCCTTTACCAAGCGATTGTTGGGAGAGGCCTATTTCATGCGGGGATATTTTTATACCCAACTTTTGCGTCAATTTGGAGGTGTTGTGCTGTTAACAGAACCTCTGACATTAGATAGCGAAGCCAATAATCCCCGATCGAGTTTTGAGGCTACCGTCAATCAAATTGTTTCCGACCTGGATCAGGCCATTTCTTTACTGGAGGAGGCACCGATAGATCCAGCCAGAGCGCATAAAATTACTGCTCTGGCTATGAAATCAAGAGTACTAACCCATGCCGCCAGTGATCTCTATGAGCCCTCAAAAGCTTCTTCGGTTGCTACGATCGCTAATTACAGTAATAAGGAATTAATCCAATATACCAGTGGAAGTCAAACCCAGCGATGGGAAGCTGCCAAAGTGGCATCAAAGGCCCTATTGGACGCTACAACCGGTTATAAACTTGATTATAGTGAGCCCGCTACACATGAGGAAGCAGTCCAGAACTACGAAGATATTTGGCTTCAGGGCGACAAGAATCAGGATTTTATTTGGGGAAGGCTTGTGGAAGAATTTGGTTTCAACTCGAGAACTTACCCGGGAGGTAGTGGTTGGTCCCAGGGCCCGGGCATGGTTGCACTCTATCATGGTCCCAATGGATACCATGAATGGGCTGGAACTACTCCTACAGAAGCCCTGGTTTCGAAATATGACCTGTCCGACGGCACCAAATTTGACTGGAATAATCCCGAGCACGCGGCGGATCCATACAAGGAAAGAGAAGCACGATTTTATGCCACTATTTTATACGATGGAGCTCCCTGGAAGCAAAGAACGGATGATGTGGTGAAATTTGATAAATTTAATGAAATCCAAACCGGTTTCTATACCCTATCGGACGGAACCATTATCAATGGTGTGGATACGCGGCAGGGACCAATAGAAGACTGGAACGGAGCCAGGACAGGGTATTATTTCAGAAAATTTGCCGATCCACGGCAGCCTGCCTCCTGGCCAAACAACCTGCAAAAGGTTGATGCACCGTACATTCGGTACACGGAAGTATTGTTAAACTATGTAGAGGCAAATATTAATCTGGGAGATGATGCTGAGGCCATTGCCTGGTTGAATAAACTGAGGTTCCGGAATGGTTTGCCTGCAGTGACTGCCAGCGGACCCGATCTGTTGGAATTGTATAAACGGGAACGCGATAAGGAGCTGGTGAATGAAGATGCCAGATTATTTGATATGAAACGTTGGTTGGAGGGTCCCCAGTCCCTGAATAAACAAGTACAACAAATCTTAATCCAGGCTACACAGAAAGCAGGAACAACAGTGACAGATTACCGGCGTGATCCAACTCTATTTGATTACAAATACACCCCGACTGATATTGTTTTTGAAAATAGGATATGGCAAGACCATGTATACTTTATGCCAATCAGTCAGACCGAAATTGACAGAGATCCATCCCTGATTCAAAATCCGGGATATTAAACGACTTAATGCTTCTATAAGATTGAATAACCTTAGCATCACCGCTAGGGTTATTTTTTTTGAGAATTCTAAATGTCATTTTAAATAGTTTTGTACATTGTCGGCTCAATTAACTAACTGAAATTCAGCCTTTTAAATTTTGATCGCACTTGGTGCTATAAAAGTTAGCATTTGATTCTTCCAGGTTTGTTTCACAGGTTTCAAAATATTTGTTTAATGACTTGTAAGAAAGGATGTATTGCTCTGATTGAAAGATCTCCAAGGAGCCAGGTGAAATGATTTACTGTAATAATTTGCTGCTGATGAAATCATGTTTCTCTTTAGTCTTCATCATTTTCGTGATCTCGGCCTGTCAGAGAGAACCAGCGATCCAGTTTTCCAAACTGGATCCCGATAAGACAGGTATTCATTTTATCAATTCTCTCACCGAAACTCACCAATACAATTATTTCACCTACCCCTACATGTACCTGGGAGGTGGTGTAGCCATTGGCGACATAAATAATGATGGATTGGAGGACATCTTTTTTACCGGCAACATGGTCGATAACAAATTGTACCTAAATAAAGGTGAATTTGAATTTGAGGATATTTCACAAGATGCTGGAATTACAGGAGATGATCGTTGGTATTCCGGTACAACATTCGTCGATATAAACGGTGATGGATATTTGGATATCTATTGTGCCGTGGGAGGTAAAAATCCACCTAACAATAACGTATTGTATATCAATAATCAGGACAATACATTTTCAGAAAGAGGTAAAGAATATGGTATCGATTGTGACGGCAATAGCATGCATGCCACATTCTTCGATTATGACAGCGATGGAGATCTCGATCTGTATGTGATAAATTACCCCCCAACGAGTTTTACCGCACCAGTCGAATACTATCATTATATG
>JABDLW010000829.1 GCA_013001805.1 Saprospiraceae bacterium
TATTTGCACACTGGAGAGGGACGCAAAGCCCTGCAAGCTATTGGGAAAATGCAAGAATTTACTGCCTCCGGAGCGACTGAAGATCCCGGTACTATGTCGCTTTTAAGAGCACGCGCCTATCAATTAATCAATGACCGCAATCTCGCCCGGCAGAATTTCCTGCACGCGCACTCATTTTGGCTGGAGTCATTGGCTAAAAATGTCGAAGGCGTAATGAATGAATACCTGGAGACGGTGTATCACTATGCCATGTTTATGGAACCATCCGATCCTGACGCAACCTACGCTATATTGCGAAATGCTCTGGATCTGCTAAGGGTTTCACGGTATTCGGCAGAAAATCTGGATTCTTATGAGCGACTTTATACAAACCACGGGAAGCTCTTTGAATTTGCTGCTCGATTTTTTCATCGACTTTTCGAAGACACCAACAATGAAATCTACCGGCTCCGGCTCATGCAGCTGATAGAAGACCATCACCAAGCCGCGCTTAACCGTGATTATTTAAAATACCAGGTGAAGTCAGAACTTATTCCTGATTCAATGCAGTTGATCAGTCAGCGTATACTTAAACTTAAGGCACACATCGCATTCGCCCAGCAAGAACTGACGGCATCGAATAAGGACACCTTGCAGCAATTAAACGCAAGATTGAATGATCTTTACTTAAACTGGCACAGGCAGGTAGCGACGATTCCGCACGAGCAGTTTAGTACCTCGAATAGCCTGATAGAGCAGATCGATAGCGTACGCAGATGGTGTAACCAGTGGAAGGAATCGATCTTATCATATTACCTAACTGACAGCTCGGTTTTTATCAATTTAATCAATGCTGATACCTTCCTGGTAATCCGGAAAGACATACCTGCGACTGAAATTTCCCGACAGGTTCGGCAAATGGTTGAATCGATTACGGCATACCGACACTCCCAATTACAAGAAGAACAACTTTTTAAAAGTCAGATATCCACTTTCAGAAGTACCAGCAACGCGCTTTATCTGACCCTCATACAACCGGTGGAAAAATTGCTTGAGCAGCGAGTGACCATTATTCCGGATGGTGTTTTATTTGATCTGCCTTATGCTTGTCTAACCCAGGAATCTCCAGGACGAGAAGCCTGGGACTTTCCGGTTTTTTTAGTTGAATCGCATGATTTCTCATTCAATTATTCACTCCATTCTGTCACCCGTGCAAGCACAACCCAGGCAGATGCAGGGATGGTCTGTATTGCGCCTTTTACCGAGCCAAATCCAGAGAATAGTGAGAATTACCTACCGGGAAGTGCCAAGGAACTAGAATTGTTGCAGAGCATAATGGAAGTGCGTTATCTCAGTCCGGAATTGCATAAAGAGCAGGTGGTGAAGGCTCTCGAAAAAAAATCCATCATTCATATTTCATCTCACGCCTTAGCAGAATTCGGTCACCCGTCAGGTTACTATCTCTGCATAAACAAATATCCCGAAGAGTTCCATGGCCGTCTCTATTTGGATGAAATCTATCATCTAAAGCTGCAATCGGATCTCATAACTCTTAACGCGTGTCAAACCGCAAAGTCTGACGAGGGAGCCATATCGATTTCGCGGGCATTTTTTCTGGCAGGAACAAAACATGTGATTTCGACATTGTGGCATATACCGGATCAACACAGCCGATTACTTTCCAAACAAATGTATCAATCCCTGGAATTCCAGGGCCATGTTGGTGCTAGTCTTGCTGAGGCTCAACGTACCTATTTAAAAACGCACCAGGGGATGGAGTTGCATCCTTACCATTGGAACGGCTATGTGGCCTGGGGCAACGGGAAAATCCAGATAGATACCACAAGAAGTGGATTGAGGAGTGCAACAACATGGTTGACGCTGGGTACCTTGTTGTTGCTGATGTTCATAAGTTGGCTTGTCTTAAAAAAGAAACGAGTCGTACAATGAGTGAAAAGTACGACTCGTCTAACAAATTATAATCCCATGAACATATCCAAAAACAATATTTTGATACCCTAACTTTATAAGGCTTTTTTTCTTTGTCTTTGTTGCTTCAAAGATGGACTATTTGGACATATGTTAAAAATACAAATTTATCCTATTGTCACATATATATTTTTATAATATATTGAAGTATTATATTTATTTACTTGATAATCAATATTATTTGATCGAATTTCATTGCAGAAAAATCTTATTTGTTCCTTAAAGTACAGTGAAGCTATGCACGAGCCCCTGAAGAATTTTCTGTTTTTGCACTTCCTCAAGGTCTTGATCCAGGTCGATATCAGAGAACCAGGACGAGTATTCGATAACCACAGGAATGGTAATGGAAACGCCAGCTGACTTACTTCCTTCTAAAGGTACCACCACCGGTACCAATTGATCCGCTGTGGCTTGCAGGTTGACCACTTGCATCGATGCGGTATCGGGAATCCAGGCGATGTCGTATAATAATAATTGGTCAGTACTATTTCTGACGCTACTGCTTCCTGCCGCCAAGGCATGATCGGCATCAAATTGTGCCGGATCAGCTGCCTGGATGGCATCATCAACACCAACATTAAACTGTAGTGCGGAATAAGTGCCCGGCCGGGTGAAATCTCCAATAGTATAGGAAAAACTGGTCGAGGAGAAGATGGTAAAATCGTCGGGTACAATGATGTTGTTTTGCTCAGAAGTTTCGACTTCAATCTCGTCGACGATGGAAACTGCTTCACTATTGTCAATCAGCAATACTCCCGAGGCCAAAAATCTGATCGATTGAATGAAAAATGGTTGGCCCTGGGCGGTATGATAAACTTTGCCTGCAGAAAGATTCTCTCCTTCATACTGGTGTTTCACGCTGATAATTAGTTTGGGATATTGACAGCAGCATTCCCCGTCCTTGCGGCAACAATCTACATCAGCATCAAATTGAAAATTGCTTGCCAGGACGTCAAGGCAACCCTCCTTCTGCTCGTAACATCCCAAAATAAGAAAGGATAGAAATAGAGAAAGAATAGTAGCTCTTAGCATTGGGTTTTTATCTAAAATTCTCTGCCGTTATCAGATTTGACAGCATGCTGCAAAGCCGTCGCAGATCACTGTTCGTCATTTGATAGGGACTCCTCTAGCTCCTGGTAGATTTTTTTGACTATGCTTTTCACCTGGACAGAAAATTCTTTCTTGATGATCCAATGGTAATAGTCCTGATCTTCGCTGAAAACCTCCTTTACCGGTCTGCCCTGGTTCTTACCAAAATTGAAGACAATAACCCCATTGGCATTATATTTCAGGCGTTGGGTAACATCCAGCATAGAGGGATCGTTGGAGAATTCATGTAGAGCTCTCATATCATTCTTAACGGGAGCTTCGATAAATTCCTCATCATCGACCAGATCCTGACCTTCATACCGTTCCAGTTGGCCTTTTAAAACGGCCACAGTTGCCTCCACATCATTCATAGCATCATGGCTATTTCCCATTTCCGCGCCTACATAAAATCGATGCGCCGCTTTTAACGTCCGCGGTTCCATGCGGTAAAAAATGCGCTGTACATCAATCGTTCTCCTGCCTTCTAAACTAAATTCAAAACCACTGCGATCAAACTCTTCCATAAGCATGGGAATGTCGAAGCGATTGCTGTTGTACCCCGCCAGATCAGCATTGCCAAAAAATGCATAGATTTCCTTGGCGACTTGCTGAAAAGTAGGCTTATTTCGCAGCATTGCCGGCGTAATCCCAGTGATGTCCATTGCCTCCTGACTAATGGGAATTCCGGGATTTATCAATTGATTATAGATTGCTGCCGGACGACCATCAGCAAAAAACTTCTTGATGGCAATCTGTATAATCCGCTCCCGAATTACATGGAGCCCGGTAGCTTCGATATCAAAGAAGCAAAGATCCTTTTCTAAGTTAAATTCCATCCTCCGTAATTAAACCCTGTTCATTTATTTTCAAATCCGGCGTAAGGTAATGTTTTATCTGCTGCTCTTGATCCAGGTAGAGTAACACAGCAGAGAGGCCTTTATTCCGGGAGATAAACTCCTTAGCTCCCTCGTAGCCAAGGGTCATGCACGCTGTAGCACATGCATCTGCCATAGCACATTCTTCCGCTAAAATACTGGCACTCAACAAATCATTGCGCTCAAAAAATCCACTGTGAGGATTTATCGTATGGCTAATCTTTTCTCCGTCAATTTCATAATAATTGCGGTAATTACCTGAAGTGGCAATAGACTTGTTCTTCAGCTGCACTACAAAATCAAAGCTTGATGTTGCACTTGCCTCCAGGGGACGATTTATGGCTACCCGCCACGACTGGCCGCTGCGGTTTACACCCAGCGCACTGGATTCACCTCCAATGTCCACCAAATAATTACTAATCCCGAAACTATCACGCAGATACGCCCCAATCACGTCAATGGCGTAGCCTTTGGCAACGGCACTAAAATCCAGTTGGGTCCTACCATCGGTTTTCTCCACCACCCAGGCATCAGTATTAAGGGTGATGTTTACCTTTTCAAGACCAACAATGGATTTGATCGAATCGACCATTGTGGTATCAATTTGAGTAAGGTTCCTGGGGGTATATCCAAATCCCCAATAATTTACCAATGGCATGACCGTAGGGTCAAATCCCCCCTTTGAAGACCGGTAAATTTCCTGGGACAATTCCAGATTGTCATAAAAATAATTTGCCAGTTCCGAATCATTGATATCGGACATCCGTATACCCCGGGGAGAATGGTTAAATAGCGAGATCACCGAAGTGGAATCGTAAGTCGATAAGGCTTGATTAAGTCGTCTGAGCAGATGATCAATCTGACTCTGGCCTACTTCTGATCTAACTGGCTGATAGGTAATCTGATAGTATGTGCCCATCGTTTCGCCGATGATCTGCTGATAGGTTCCTCCTTTCTCCGCACTGCATCCCAGCAACGCGAGGACCAAGAACCCCAATCCGGTGGTAAAGGATAGTTTCATGGTTCGATTACACCCTTTTGAACTGCCTCTTCCTTAATTCCATGCAATTGTACTGGCACCTGTTTCTTACGCAGACGAATATTCAGAAACTCTACTCCGAGTGAAAATGCAATGGCAAAATAGAGATATCCTTTCGGTACGCTGCCAATTTCTGCTCCAGCCACAGTGAAATGCGCCAAATGAGCGCCTTCCGCAATCAACATGAAACCAATCAATATCAAAAACGACAAACCCAACATCTGGATAGTGGGGTGGCGGTTAACAAATCGTCCTACCGGAACCGCAAATACCATCATAATGATCACACTGAAAACGACGGCAATAACCATGATGACCAGTGCCCCGGTCAACCCACTGGTCATACCAATGGCGGTTAATATGCTGTCAAAGGAAAAGACGATATTAATCAGTGTAATTTGTACAATGACCCGCGATAAAGTACTGGTGGCCTTTCTAGGTCCCTCATATCCCGGTCCATCACCTTCCAACTTGTGATGGATTTCCGTCGTACTCTTGTAGAGTAAAAATATGCCGCCCAACATGAGAATAAGGCTCTGACCGCTAAAACCGCCCTGAACCAGATCGCTGTCAATATTGAAAAAAGGATCTTTCATCGCGGTAAGCCAGGTGATGCCAAATAATAGGGCGATGCGTATTAACATAGCGAACAAAAGCCCTACATTTGTGGCCTTTTTTTGATCTTCATCTTCAAGTTTGCTGGCACTGATGGAAATGAAAATGATGTTATCTATACCAAGCACAATCTCGAGAAATGTCAAAGTCAATAGACTGATCCAGACTTCTGCGGAAGCAAAATCAGGCCATATTACGAGTGAAATCATATGAATAGCGACTTATTATTCACCAAAAATAAAAACATTAAGGGGGTCCATGCCAAATAATCCGAAATATAGATACTTGACCAGCAAAGAACTGCTCGATCTAAAAGAGCACTTCATCAACTATCTGGCCAGTCAGGGAATCACAGCTGACCTGTGGCAAAAATATCAAAGAGCTAACGATCCACAAATAGACCAACACCTGGCGGCCTTTAGCGACCTTATTTTGGAGTCGGTTTATTCATCCTGCGAGTTGCTTGAATCCATTTCGAAAAATACCTGGCTCTTCTACTCATTTGACGGTGGCACGATATATATGAGAGGCCTGATCCTGGAATCTGAAGGGGACACCGACCTAAGAGAGCTGGCAAAAGAGGATTTCTCAAACTGGAACGATAAGGTGGGACAGGGAAGAATCAAACTGATAAAGGCCGAGAAACCAATGGATAAACCTAAGGCCAGGGAAGTACATAAACTGATAACTCAGGGTAGCTTCATTTCCCGAAATAGATCGATGTACGAAAGGCTGTTGCAAATGTACGATTGAGGAATCGTCTTGGCAGGAGCTGACTTAAGACGGAAGAAGCAAATGAAACAAATAATGCAAATTTGCAGTTTAATAAAAAATCATCTAAACAGATAAAATGAAAAAAGTATACCTTCTATTACTACTAATCCTTCCGTTTATAGCCGAGGCCCAATATGCCAAGTATGGTCTCGTAGAGTGGTTTACCAACACCTATTGCGGTATTTGTTCCAGCAGAAACCCGGCATTACAATCAGTATATGATCAACATGCACAGAACCTACATCGCATCACGATTCACCCATCCGTTCCTTATCAACAATGCAGTCTTTATAATTTTAATACGGAGGACAATGGTGCCCGGCAATCATACTACAACGTGGGTGCAACCCCGACGCTGTATTTAAATGGTATACGGACTTCCAGTTCATCGTCTGCATTCAGCAATGACATAGCCAATCTGGCGGGTCAAACCTCACCTATTTCTCTTGAGGTAGAAGAAGGTTTAGGCACTGCGATTATTACTGTGAAAGCAGCGGGAGATGTACCGGCCGGATCGTACCGGATCATGGTGGCATTGCTGGAAAAAAAGCTCGATTTTAACGCTCCCAATGGAGAAACAGAGCATTATGATGTGCTGAGGGACTTTATATCCGCAGCTGAAGGAGATGAAATTACCATGCCGGCGGCCGGCACCAGCTTGACATTGAACTATAATTATAGCGTGCCCTCCGGAGTCAATCCGTCAGAGGCATACATTCTAGCTTACATTCAAAATATCGAATCCAATGAAATACTTAACTCAGGTACCAGGTTTGATGAAGCATCTACCGCTTTAACCGATTTAGCTATCGAGTCTGATTTAAGGACATTTCCCAATCCGGCCACTTCACAATTGAATATTTCAGTGGGAAACGATTATAGAATCCATGGATTCCAGGTTTTTAATCATGTCGGTCAGCGTTTAAAGTCCGCGCAACTCAATGTAGCCGAGGCCAGATATACCATTGATATTGAAGATCTGCCAATCGGTGCATACCTGATAAACGTGGATTTGGGGGAAGAAAATGCGGCCATCAGGTTTGTGAAAGAATAGCATTACACATGTAAGAAAATTTTAACAATTTGCTTATTTTTGCCATAAATAATTGAATAATAATATATTAAACATCCAACTTTCTATAATGTGATGACCCAGCACCACATTAGCAAAGCAAAAGCAAAAATTGGTAAAATTATTGCTGCTGGGTAGAAGTAATGAATTCCCGTCTTTCCATTTTGGGATTACTATTTTGAGAAGGGGTTAAGTCAACAGAGATTTAACCCTTTTTTTATTTCCCCAAAAACGCTAGCTTTTATAAATCAACTTCGACCTGCCAGGAGATCGTAGGATGCCTATTCGCCGCGATAACGGCATTTAACACCTCAAACCGCAATTCAAAGGAAGAAAGTTGGGTTCCCGTTTTCACTTCAAGCTCTACAGTGGAGTGAGCGGGCACCTCAACCAGATCGGAATGTCTATGAAACAGGTAGGAAGATTTGTTTCTAAGCGTATAATTCGCATCCGAATTATTTTTAATTTCGACGATAGCAACGGAAGATGGACCCTGATAAGTTGCCGGCAAGGCTCTCAATGAACTTTGCACGAGAGGTCGCAAGATTTCTTCGTTTCCAATGAGCAGGTTATTAAACCAGGCAACCGTTCTCCGTGCAAAAAGCGCTTCTTTAATCGACTCCTCCGTTTTTTCTCCGGCGAAAACCAAGGTCACCGGTCGATGACCACCCTGATCCAGCCTAAACTGCCAATCTACGAGACCATGAATGTCTGATGTCCCCATTACCGTTAGATCATGATCTTGGGCAATGGTGAACGCTTCATCAGAGTAGGTTAAGTCATTGACCACTTCAATGCCATGGAGCAAGCCTTCTTCGACCAGCATTTTATGAAAATCAGTGTAGGTTGCCACACCATCCCGCTGCTGAGCAATCCAGTTGGGATGATTCCAGAAAACAAAAGCACCTTGACGCCGGGCTGCCCGATAGGCTTCCAAAGAATCTTTTACATTTAGTGCATTCGCATCGGTGATAAATATGGCATTGGCGTGCCCGGGGGGCAGTTTACGGGTAATCTCCACGCCATGAATCACCAGTAGATCATGAGCCTTGGCTTGCTCTTTGGCAATTTGGAAAGATCGATTACGGTCAGGGTGGGGAATGTCGTCCCCATGCGGTTGATATTCCAGATGTTCGGTCAGGGATATGGCATCAAGTCCGTCTTTAAGGGCTTCATCTACCCTGATATTGGGCCAGACCGAACCATCGGAAAAAACAGTGTGGATATGGAAGTCACATTTCAAGGTCTGGTACCCCGGAATATCGGGAAACTGAATTTTACGGTCATTGTCTTGGGAAAAGAGCACGGTGGTGAGGATGACCAGGTAGATTG
>JABDLW010000866.1 GCA_013001805.1 Saprospiraceae bacterium
ATATGAAATATTTTAAACTTCACCGGGATAAGGTAATCATTCAACCTTATCGCGGATTTTCTTCCCCACTCAATTTTTATTTGCGGGGTCGAATCCTGGAAGATAAGAATATCGCTATACATCGCGATGCCACGCTTTTCGACACTATAAAATCTAATTTTAACCGATGGGAGTCTGACGAAATTCCACACGTACCAGTGACCCTACAGGTAGCTGACACTCAGTATGAAACGACCACTGATCGTGAAGGATATTTTATTTTTGAGTTTTCACCTGGCCTTAATCAACAAGAACTCGAAGAATGGCAGTTTGTTGACCTGGTTTCGAAATTTCAGTATTGGGGTCAAAATTATCAGATATCTGCCCATGCTGAGATATTTCTTCCCTCCACACGCGCCAAGCTGGGAATTATCACCGACATCGACGATACTATTTTACAAACGGATGTTTTATTTCGCCTGAAGTTATTGCGAAATACGTTTGGACAAAATTCATTTCAACGTCGGCAATTATCCGGAGTCTCACAATGGATTAATGCATTGCATCGGGGTGTCAACGAAGATGAGCAGAATCCAGTGTTTTATGTTTCCAAGAGTCCAAGAAATATTTTTGATTATTTGGCGAACTTTCTGACAATAAATGACTTTCCCAAAGGTCCAGTTTTGCTCCGTGATTTTGGACGTCAAGGGATAAAAAGGTCAAAAGATTATTTGGGCCATAAGGAAGATGAGATTGATCGAATCCTAAATACTTATCCAGATTTAAAATTCATATTTTTTGGCGACATCGCCGGTAGAGATCCGCAGATATATCACTACATTGAACAAAAGTACCCTGGACGGGTTCTGGCCATTTTTATTCGTGATATCGATCATAAACGCAGACGCTCAGCATTTGAAGCCTGGTATAGTGCCGCCCAACCCTCCAAGTTGACACTCATCAGAAGTACTTTGGAGGGAGCTAAGGATACCTATGCCAAGGGATGGCATGGGAAAGGTGTCCTGGAAAAACTTGACGAGGAGTAACACGCAACCGATTACTGGCAACTATTGTTAATCTAGATAATCAGAAAAGCGATAAAAAACGACAGTAAGATTCTGCAATTAGCAAAGTCTAATTGCGGGGCCCGAAAAGTAACCCGGGCTCATTGACATGGCGTTTAGCCTTTCCGGACGTTTAAATTTTATTGTGATTAGACGAGAACACCCTCGTACATTTCCTGTCGCAATTGCGAAATACTTGCATCTTCTAAATATTCGTCTAAAGTCTTCAACCGGTCAATCATCCCATTTGGCGTTATTTCAATGATTCTGTTAGCGACCGTCTGTACAAAATGATGGTCATGTGATGTGAAAATAACCGTGCCCGGAAAATTGATCATCGAGTTATTAAACGCAGTGATGCTTTCCAGGTCAAGATGGTTAGTGGGTTCGTCCAGCATTAAGACATTGCCATAGGTCATCATCATCCGCGAAATCATGCAGCGTACTTTTTCACCACCGGAAAGCACGTTCGACATTTTGTATACCTCTTCACCACTAAAGAGCATTTTTCCCAGGAAGCCGCGGATGTATTGTTCGTCTTTGTTTTCCGAGTATTGTCGAAGCCAGTCGATGAGATTCATGGGTTCATCACTGAAGAAAGATTCGTTCTCCGATGGTAAGTAAGCCGTTGTGATGGTTTGGCCAAAAGTAAAGGAACCTTCCGTTGGTTCCATCAGGCCGGTGAGTATTTGATAAAAAGCAGTGCTGGCTAGCCCATCTTTGGCAAGAACGGCAATTTTATCACCCTTATTTACAGTAAATTCCACATCGCAAAACAATGTCTTACCATCTTGAGTAAATCCCAGGTTGTTGACATTTAGGATCTGATCTCCTGCCTCTCTTTCCTGCGAGAATATAATGCCGGGATATTTTCTCGATGACGGTTTAATATCCTCAATATTTAATTTGTCCAACATTTTTCGACGAGAGGTAGCTTGCTTGGATTTTGAAGCATTGGCACTAAACCGGTCAATGAATGCCTTCATTTCTTTGCGCTTTTCCTCGTTCTTTTTATTCGCGGCTAATTTTTGTTGTAGGGCAAGTTGCGATGATTCATACCAAAAACTATAGTTACCGGTATACATGTTAATTTTGGCAAAATCAATATCGACTGTGTGAGTACAAACAGCATCGAGAAAATGCCGGTCATGTGATACCACGATCACTGTGTTCTTAAAATCAAGCAGAAAATTTTCTAACCAGGTTACCGTTTCAATGTCCAGGTCATTGGTAGGCTCATCGAGGATCAGTATGTCAGGATCACCAAATAGTGCCTGGGCCAGCAGTACTTTTACTTTTTGGCTGCCATTGAGCTCCCGTACCAGTTTATTATGATCGCTTTCCCTGATACCGATGCCACTGAGCAGAGATGCTGCCTCTGATTCTGCATTCCAACCGCCCATCTCAGCAAATTCCGCTTCCAATTCCGAACTTTTAATGCCATCGGCTTCATTGAAATCCGGCTTGGCATATAAGGCGTCTTTTTCCTGCATAATCGACCAGAGTTTTTCATGACCCATCATAACGGCATCAATCACCCGCACTTCATCGTAGGCAAAATGATCCTGCTTGAGTACGGCCATTCTTTTTCCCGGCTCAATGTGTACACTACCTTTATTGGCGTCTTTGCTGCCATCCAATATTTTGAGAAAGGTTGACTTTCCAGCTCCATTGGCACCGATAACTCCGTAACAATTGCCTTGGGCAAAAAACACATTAGCCTCGTCAAAAAGGATGCGTTTTCCGAACTGCAAAGACAGATTTTCCACTTTTAACATGATCCTGCTGATTTTAGGGGTGCAAATGTATGATTTTAAAGTGAAATGAGAGACTAGCTTTGTTCTGGAGAAGGTGGATCTCAGTTTCACCTGCGATATCCGGGATTAACATCTCTTAATACTTCAGCGGAGGAGAAACAAGAATTTTAAATGAAGATGACATGTATTTGCCACTAATAAGTACACGAACTATTACTAAATTTAGATGTAATAATAGGTTTTGGCTTCAAGCTCTGAAGGCGACGTTGTACCATTTAGCTCTAAATGAATAAAGGCGGAAAAAGGTGATGATCAAGAATTCTAATGTGACAATCAATATCGAGAATATCGAAAATTCCATCGCATTTTATCAATCGATAGGGTTTAAGATACAACCTAATTGGTGTCTGAAAAGGATCTTTCATAGGTAAACATGGAGAACTTGTAATGGATTACTCAATGATAATGTAAGTCATACCAGGGAAAAATCGTTTGATATGAATGTAATGCGAGATCACCTTAAATATTCCATTATAATCTTATTGTTGGCTTTTTTAACTCATGAGCTATACAGTCAAAAAGTCATAAATTACGAGGTTCCCGTCAACGGAAATGTAGAATTGGCAAAGGGCATTTCGGTTCCGAAGATTAATCGTGGAT
>JABDLW010000869.1 GCA_013001805.1 Saprospiraceae bacterium
TATTGAGACGTTGCAAGAAAAACTCACACTCACTGAAAACAATATTCATCAAACCAAAAACCGCAGTTCCCAAGATGCACTGAACTTTGGCATTCGCATCAATAACCGACTTGCATTTTTAATGGCAGATCAACAGAGGGGAGACTTCCCTCCTACCGATCAAGCCATCGAATTTAAACAGGAAATTACTGCTGAGCTGGATGAACAACTTGCCATCCTGGACAAAACAATTACCATCGATATCGCCAATTTGTCGAAGAAAATTTCCGAGCAGGGAATTTCTATTTTACAAATAAAGGAACGAAATGCAAAACCGTAAAAATAAAAGGGTACACCTAAAATGCTTCAACGTCGATCTTAAAAAAAAATAATTTTATCTGGTCAGGTGACATGGTCGACCCTGACGATGGGTTGGTATGGGAATGGAAGCATATAATAATAGCTTAGTAAAGTATTGGGTTATTTCCGGAGTGGTATTTTAATGATATATCTACAACCGGTGCCCACGGCTGTCAAGTCCTGCAAAGAACCGCCAAGATACTTTATCCTGGATTCAATACTATTCAAGCCAATTCCACGATTGAGATTTGCGTCGCTTATATCGTATCCTACACCATCATCGGTAAGTTCCAGGTGTAGAAATCCCTTATCCTGATTAATGACAATTCCGATGTGGGAAGCTGCTGCATGCTTTATCGTATTATTACAAAATTCCTGCACAATTCGATAGAGGTTTACGGCCTGCACATCGGTAATGTCGAGTGAATCAGAACTAGTTGTGACTTCAACCTGCAAGCTCCCTTTTGATCGAATCTGACTGGCAAGGTCATCGATCGCATCAATTAAGCCCAAATCTATCAAAGCACTGGGCATCATGTCATGAGCGATGCGACGTACCTCTTTACATGCATTATCAATCATTTGTTCGGCTTTGGAGAATAATTGCATTTCACTGAGTTTGTCGATCTCTTTTTGAATGCTCTGCATCTGCATGCTGGCAGAAGATAAAAGTCCTCCCAAACCATCGTGCAGATCACGAGCAATGCGCTTGCGTTCTTCTTCTTGTCCCTGTACCATATAATCTATTGCTAGTAATTTTTGCTCCTGTTCTAAATTTTTGATTTTTTCATCCGCTAGTTTACGCTTCTGCCGGCTCCGGTAGTAAATAAAAGCCGAAAGAAAAAGTAGCCCTAGAATGCCGATCAAGTATTGATTCCGTTGCGAAGTCCGTTTATTTATCAATAGATCTTGCTGCGCGATTTGTGCATCTTTTTGGGCAGCGCGGTACTTTGTTTCCATTTCGAGATATGCCTCCCGATCGTAATTTTCCTCCAGACTATCCTGATATGAAACCGACAATCTAAAATGATCCAACGCCTGCTCATAATTTCCAGCAACGACGTCGTTATTACTGATTGCAAGATAAGTCTCAGATATTAGCGCATGGTTGTTTATCGACTTAGCCGTTTCAATGGCCCGATTAAAATTGTAGTCACTACTATCGGTATTACCTGTTTTACCATAAGAAGATCCCAGCTGCATATAGGTCTCTACCAGTCCAATTTGATCGCCGACCTCAGTTCGGATTTCCAATGCCCTAATCAACATCGGAATTCCAGTTTGAGCACTGTCGACTTTCTCGTATAGTGCACCGATATTATGCAGGTTTCGGGCAATTTCGTTCTGATTTCCGGCCGACGTATTGACTACAAGGGCCTCATTAAATTTTTCTTTAGCTCGAGGAAAATCCAGCTCTTCAATGTAAATGGTTCCAATATTATTCAGCAACAGTCCTTCTATCATTGCTTTATCTTGGTGGGTAAGCTCACGACAGGTAACTAATGCTTCTTCTCCATATTGCAGGGCTTTGACATTGTCTCCCTGTAGGCCGTATAAATTGGATATATTTAGTTTCTTTATTGTCATTCCATATAAGTGACCATTTCTTTCGTCTTCAATTAGTCCATCAATGTAGGACTGTATCGCTTCATCATATTGACCATGCCGCTTGTACAGGACACCCATATTGGTGTATAGGGCAGAGCTTTGATTGGGTAGATCATGAGTCTTGGTGATCTTAATCGCTTCTTCAAAATAATACTTTGCCGAATCAAAATTGTTCAGGTACATATGGGTGGCACCCATGGCACTGAGCGCACTGCATTTAAATTTGGGATAGGCATCATCTTGAGCATAGGTAAGATTTTGCCGGGCATAAAACAATGCACTATCGAGGGATGACTGAAAAAATTCGTAGGTTAAAAGATAGAGCGCCCTCACTCTGGATGTATCGTGGTCGGCGAGAACAAATTGTTGTTTTAGCGTATCAATTGAGGACGATTGACAGAAAACTACGTGTGGCATTGCCAATACCAATAATATAAGCAAGTGTAATGATCGATATTGTATAAATAATCTCAAACGCATCCGGCAGTGAACATTGGAAAACACCAAGCAATCATGTAAAGATAAATGCTGTAAACTTGTTAGTCATCCCCCGGATTAGTGAAATATCAAAATCACTGAAACAGGGGATGCAAGATTAGCAAAAAACGATTTTTCGCAGGCTGTTTCAGATAATTCCTCTTTCCAATGCTTTTTTTACCAGTTCAGCAGTATTTTTTGCATCGAATTTTAGAATCAGGTTTTTACGATGACTGCTCACCGTATGATTGGAAATGAATAGCTTTTCGGCGATTTGTGGATCTGTAAATCCTTCAGCCACCCATTGAAGAACTTCCAGCTCACGTGGGGAGACTTCCGAACCGTAAACCTGCTTATTGTTGCCGGCCAGAAAGTTGATGGAACTAAGCAAGTCACGGAGTTGCGTACTTACGTACCTTTCACCGTCTAAAACCAGCCGGATTGCTCTTTCAATTTCTTCAACAGCATCATTTTTCAAAAGGTACCCCATAGCTCCGTACTGCATCATACGCTTAAAATAGCTCTGCTGATCATACATGCTCAAAGCAACAACTTTGACTCCGGAATGCCTTTTGCTGATGATCTTACAGGTCTCCACGCCGTTTAAGACGGGCATATTAATATCGAGCAGAACCAGATCAACCGGATGATCGTCCAGGTAGTCCAGGACTTCCTGTCCGTTATGTGCGGTGGCAACAACTTCTATGTCATCAATGCTATCAAAAATGGAAATAAATCCATCTAAGAGAACCTGATGATCGTCAGCAATCAGGAGTTTAATCATACTTTCCAAGATAGAAAATAATATTTGATCCGAATTTACTCAACGCTTATTTATGAACAGATTATTGGATCACAATGGAGGGATCCCACGGCATTTCCACACTAACATACATAGTACGAGAAATCATTTTAGTTTTGAGGTGATTAAGGAAATTTACTTGCATAAGCATTCTAATTCAAACGAATACCAGCGTTATCGCACTCAACAGGTATCGCGATGTTTAGCTGAGTTGTTATGCGCACACATAATTTCACCCTGGGCGAGCGACGAAATTGGAGTCATATTAGGTCCCATCTATCGTCGCCCGTAGGGTTAATTTTAATTACAGCAGGCAGGTTCGCAACAATCTTCTGGGCCGACCTTCTCACCATAAACGGTGATGCTGAAGATGCCTACTTTTGCATCGTTCCATATTTGCTTTTTCTCTTCCGAAAGATATTTGTCCAGTATTTCCGGACTAATATTTATTTGGCGTTCTTTCTGGATTGTGATATTTTTAAATCCTGCCGCCTCGATGGTCTCCAGATACTCCTGCTTATTCATGGCTCCGGAAACACAGCCGGCATATAATTCTGCTTCCTCACGCAACTGGGGTGGAATATCACCCAGAGTGACCACATCGGAAATGCTGAAATGTCCTCCAGGCTTGATAATTCGAAAAGTCTCAGCAAAGGCTTTTTTCCGATTGGGAATTAAATTAAAGACACAATTACTTACTACAACATCGGCAGTATTATCGGGCAGTGGATTATGATCAATTTCACCGAGATAAAATTCGACATTCTCGTAATTCATTTTCTTCGCATTGACTCGAGCTTTCTCTACCATCTCCAGCGTAAAATCCAATCCGATTACCTTTCCATTGGGCCCGGTTTCAGCGCGAGCGATGAAACAATCATTTCCGGCTCCGGAGCCCAGATCAACTACCGTCTGCCCTGCTTTGATTTTGGCAAATTCGGTAGGTAAGCCACATCCTAAGCCAAGGTCCGCGTCAGCAACGTAGCCCACCTTGTCCCCATATTCGTCGCCGATAAAGGAATATTCAATGCCATCTGAATCTGTGTCACAGCAACCTCCTTTGGATGGGTTTTTGGCGATTGACGCGTATTTTTCGCGTACCATGTTTTTTAACTCATTCTCTGTTTTCATAGTTTAACAACATTTTATTTGCTTGAATAATTTATTTAAGAGACCGACGGCCTCCGTGCAGTTTTCCTCATCGAGACAATAACACATACGTGGTCCATCGATCTCTCCTGCAATTAATCCTGCATCCTTGAGGGCCTTTAAGTGCTGGGAAGTAGTAGATTGGGACAGAGGCAACTCGGCCACAATGTCATTGCAAATACAGGACTTTTGCTGAGACAAATACTTTAATATGGCTATCCGCGCCGGATGCGCTAATGCCTTGGCAATATGGGCCAATTTAATCTCATCTTTATTGAATTCAGCTGCTTTAGAATATGCCATAATATCAATTGTATATCGCAAATATACGATAATAGGTTTAATGTGCAAGTATGCACTGAAAATTTTATTATAACATGAGATGCCTGCACTAATTCAGGTAAATGTTGCTTCCTCCGAGGAAACCAACGCATCGCTAGCTCCGTGATACCACAATTCTATTAATTTTGTAGAAATCAGTTTTCCAAAACATGTCTGGACATAGTAAATGGTCGAAGATCAAGAGAAAAAAAGGAGCCGCCGATGCTAAGCGGTCTAAGGAATTTAGTCGTATCCTTAAGGAGATTACCGTAGCTGTCAAAGAAGGACAATCCGGTGAACCGGATTTTAATCCCCGTCTGCGGGTAGCACTGGCGAATGCCAAAGGGGTAAATGTACCGAAAGAAAATATTGAAAGAGCTATCAGTAAAGCGCTGGCTAGCAGTGGTGAAGCGATGTTTGAACCTACTTATGAAGGATATGCTCCTCATGGTGTGGCCGTATTTGTTGAGTGCACCACCGACAATCTGAATCGTACGGTTTCGTCGGTTCGAGCTATTTTTAATAAGAAGGGAGGCAATTTATCAACCAGTGGATCGGTTGATTTTCTATTCGACCGGAAGGGAATTTTTATTTTGCCGGTAAATGATCAAAATATCGAAGAGCTGGAACTGGAGCTTATCGATGCTAATGCTGAAGAAGTCGACTTTGATGAGGAGGCAAATGAGATTCATGTGGTTGTTGCCTTTGAAGATTTTGGTACCATGCAGAAGAAATTAGACGACTTAGGGCTGGAAGCAACAAGTGCTAATTTGGAACGCATTCCAAGAACTACAGTCACTCTGCCACTTGACGAGGCCAAATCGGTTTTGCAACTGGTGGAAGCCCTGGAAGAAGATGAGGACGTTAGCCAGGTTTTTCACAATTTGGAATTTACTGAAGAAGTAGAGGCAGCATTAAGTGCTGCGGAATGAATAATGTAAATTGAACCCATGATTTCGCAGGAAACTATTGATGCAATTTTTCAGTCTGCTCACATTGAGGAGGTAGTTGAAGATTATGTGCAATTGACAAAACGCGGGGTCAATCTCAAGGGTTTGTGTCCTTTCCACGATGATAAGACCCCTTCTTTTACCGTGTCACCGACACGCAATATTTACAAATGCTTTGGCTGTGGGAAGGGAGGAAATTCTGTCAACTTTCTGATGGAACATGAAGGTCTCTCCTACCCGGAAGCTCTTCGTTCGCTAGCTCGAAAATACAATATACCAATTGAAGAAACTCAGGTACCGGAAGAGTATGAGCAAGAACGCCAGGAGCGGGATAGTCTGTTCCTGATCAACGAGTTTGCCAAGGAATTTTATAAAAAACAACTTTTCGAGACAGATCTGGGAAAGAGTATTGGTCTAAGCTACTTTAAAGACCGGGGTTTATTATACAAAACTCTGGAAGCTTTTGGACTCGGATTTGCACCAGGATCACGTGATGCATTTACAAAAAATGCCATTGAGGCCGGATATAATATCGAATTCTTACGCAAGCTGGGTTTGACTACTGATAAGGACCGCGACTTTTTTTATAACCGGGTTATTTTTCCGATTCACAATATCGCCGGTAAAGTTGTGGCTTTTGCCGGTCGGCATCTTACCTCGGATAAGAAGTCGCCTAAGTACATCAATTCGAAGGAATCTGAGATATATCATAAAAGCCGGGTGTTGTATGGCCTCCACCTGGCGAAGTCGGCCATCAGAAAGGAAGAGCATTGCCTGCTGGTCGAGGGATATACGGACGTCATCTCATTGCATCAATCGGGAGTGCAACATGTCGTGGCATCATCTGGTACAGCGCTTACCGCCGACCAAGTAAAACTGATTAAGCGATATACGACGAAGATTAAAATTCTCTATGACGGAGATCCAGCGGGTATTAAGGCGGCGATGCGAGGCATAGATCTTATTCTGGAACAGGACATGAACGTGGAACTGGTACTTTTTCCGCAAGGTGAGGATCCGGATAGCTTCATTAAGAGTGTTGGGGTTACGGCCTTTAAGGAGTATCTGGATAAGGAGTCTCAGGATTTCATTTTATTTAAAACAAACTTAATCCTATCAGAAGCCGGCAATGACCCAATGAAAAAGGCGGGATTGATAAAAGACATCATCGAAAGCCTTGCCCATATTCCAGACACCATCAAGCGATCTGTTTACACCAGACAGTGCTCCGAGCTATTAAAGGTGGACGAACATATCCTCGTGACCGAGACCAACAAAGTCATGAGCAAACGATTACGCGATTCGCGTATTAATAAATTGCGGGAAAGCCGTTATGAGCATGATGAGCAATCCCGTGTTTTGGAGAGAGACTCGTTTGAAGCTACCCAATCTACGGCAAAGAAAGAAGATCCTGGTGCTAGTGACGAGTACCAGGAAAGAGATATTATCCGGGTTTTGATTTTATATGGAGATCGCCCAATGCAAGATGGTGAACAGGAAACCAGCATTGGAAAATATATTTTGTCAAATATTCAGGAAGCCATTTCAGCGTTTGACAACAAACTCTATGCGCGCATTGCCACTGAATATGGCCTGGCCCTGGCGGATGGCAAAATTCTGGACACTAACTACTTTACCCAACATCCTGACCCAGACGTTTCTGCTCTGGCCATTGAATTTTGCGCCAGTCCTTATGAGTATAGTGACAATTGGCAAAAAATGTGGGACATCAGGCTGCAAACGCAACCGATGCCCGATGAGAATGAACAGCAAGACAGCATGCAAGCACTCAATCGCTTCTTTCTGCGTAAGTATAAAAAAATGAGTGCCACCAACCTGGAACAAATCAAGGCTTTTCAGGAAAGTGGAGACACGGATTCCTTACTTAAGCATTTGCAAGTCCAGAACATGTTGATTGAAAAACGCAACGAGATCGCCAATAAACTAAATACCGTCATACTCTGACTACGGTTGGATCTAGTCTACCTCTTCATTGGTGGCAGCAGCCATTGCCTAAAATGCCAATCCTTAGCAGCGGTCTATGCAATTAAGGTCTTCAAAGGCACCAGTCAATCTTGAGACAAAAGTCTGCTCGCCAGCCCGCAGCCATTGTCTGGGATCGTAATATTTTTTATTCGGTTTATCTTCTCCATCCGGATTGCCGATCTGAGCTTGCAGATAGTCGCGCTTTGCCTCATAATAGTCTTTAACTCCCAACCAGAATGCCCACTGCATATCCGTATCAATATTCATCTTGATCGCCCCATAGCCAATTGCTTCTCTGATTTCTTCCTGGCTAGAACCCGAACCACCATGAAAAACAAAATTGATCGGATTAGCCTTAGTTCCAAATTTATTTTGGACAAAGTCCTGAGAATTTTTCAGAATTACTGGTCTCAGTTCCACATTGCCTGGCTTATAGACCCCATGTACGTTGCCAAAAGCCGCCGCAATGGTAAAGCGATCACTAATTTTGCTTAATTCTTCATAGGCGTACGCTACTTCCTCCGGTTGTGTATACAGACGGCTACTATCAACATCAGTATTATCTACGCCATCTTCTTCCCCACCCGTTACACCCAGCTCGATTTCAAGGGTCATGCCGATCTTGGCCATTCGCTTGAGGTACTTCTTACAAATCTCAATATTTTCCTCAATGGGTTCTTCCGATAAGTCAAGCATATGACTGCTGTAGAGAGGATATCCCCGGGATTCGTAAAATTTTTCGCCTGCATCGAGGAGACCGTCGATCCATGGCAGGAGTTTCTTGGCACAATGATCCGTGTGTAAAATGACGGGTATTCCATAGGCGGCGGCCATTGTGTGGACGTGCATGGCACCTGATATGCCTCCGACTATCGCCGCATTTTGATTTTCATTGGAAAGACTTTTTCCCGCGAAAAAAACTGCTCCCCCATTGGAAAATTGAATCATTACCGGGGAATTCACCTGCTTGGCTGTTTCCAGGACTGCATTCACCGAATTAGTACCAACCACGTTTACCGCTGGAAGTGCAAAATCATTTTCATTTGCATAATTGAGTAAATCT
>JABDLW010000871.1 GCA_013001805.1 Saprospiraceae bacterium
CCTCGCTTTCTCCTCTTATTGGCCAGGTTCGCTGGCTGATTCTTGTGTATTTAATTATGGCTGCTTTCATTCATGCCGGGATTTGGACAGCTATTATTTACCGGGAAGAACGATATAGCTTTTTTGCAGGAGGGGCCAAGTATTTTTTAAAATGTCTGTCATTAGGAGTGTTGAATATGCTACTACTCCTGGTCATTAGCGCCATAATATGGTTGCCTTTCCTCAGCCGGTTTGGTTATTGGATGGAACATTTACCTTCAGAAGCTCCCTTGTTATGGGGCATTATTGGGTTGGGAATATTGTGGTCAATAGCATGTATCTTTCTCTTTATCGGGTCAGCTTATGGTCGTATTTTGATTATCAGGGATCAACTCTCTGTTTTTAAAGGATTTAAAAAAGGATTGGTCTTTAGCGTAAAGAAAACGTTCAAATTGATGCCCGCTCTTTTTGTCGTATTTCTGCTCTTAGCCTTCCTTTACCTGATGCACGGATTTGTGGATGATTCACCTATTTTGTCTACCACCATCGGTATCTTCTTGTTATTTGGTGTACAACAAGCAATCGTTTGGGTAAAAATTGCCCTTCGTATAAGTACATACAAATACCTTCTGGACAAGGCTCCTCTCCAGCCGATTACAAATGAGCAATAGTATTCGGACTTTCCCTGCTTAATCTTTGTACCCAGCAGCCTGCAATTCAAATAATTCTGCGTAGAGCTGATCGTTAGCCACCAATTCATGATGTGTGCCCATCTCCAGAATACGCCCATTTTTTAATACCAGAATTCGATCCGCCATTCGTACAGTGGAAAAGCGATGGGAAATGATAATACTCGTTCGATCTTCCGTTAGTCCTATAAATCGCTGAAAGACTTCATACTCTGCCCGGGCATCCAGGGCTGAAGTGGGTTCATCCAAAATGATTATCTGTGCATCTGATATATAGGCTCGGGCAAGCGCAATTTTTTGCCACTGCCCGCCAGAAAGTTCCATACCTTTTCTAAATCTTCGACCTAATTCCTGGTCATACCCCTCGGGCAAAGTTGCAATAACCTCATCAGCTAAACTTCTCACTGCTGATTCTTCAATGCGCTCGTCATTGTTTATCTCAGCAATGTTTCCGACCGCAATATTCACTTTCGCAGTTAAGTAATATTTTACAAAATCCTGGAATATTGCTCCAAATCGTTGTTGATAAGCATCCTTCGGAAAATGCCGGATATCAATACCGTCGAGATAAATGGCTCCTTTGGTGGGTTCATACAACCGCAACAGCAATTTGATCAGCGTAGTTTTCCCGGCTCCATTTTCACCAACTAACGCCAACTTTTCGCCTTTTCGGAGGACAAAGGATACATCATGCAGCACCTCAGTGTCTGATTGAGGGTATTTAAATGACACGTTCTCAAATCGGATTCCTTCAGTGATTTCGGCAGGTAATTCTTTCTGTTCAAATCCCGGATCGTTATCAAATTGCATATCCATAAAGTCAAAATAATCCGCGAGGTATAAGGCATTTTCTGTTATTCGACTAAAGCGGGAAAAGATACTTTGTAATTGATTTCTAAGCCGGTTAAATGAACCAGCTAAAAATGTTAATTCGCCTATGGTAACCTGCCCACTTACAGCTTGCAAAACGATAAATACATAGGCTCCATAATAGGCTATATCTCCGACTATATGGTAGACGGCTCCCCAGACCGTTCTGCTTACTGCGAGTTTTTTATTCGCCTTAAAATATTTGTCTGCGACTCTTTTGAACGTTGAACTAATAAAATCGGCCAAACCAAAAAGCTTCACCTCCTTAGCAGTAATATCGCTAGCACCTATCAATCGCATATAATCCAACTCCCTTCTTTCAGGAGTCCAACTGCGCTGCAAGGAATAACTCGATCGACTAAATTTTAACTCATTTAAAAATGACGGAATTATAGAAATGGCTAACAGCAATATGAGGATAGGATAAAAGTAGATCAATGCGGAAATCAAAGAAGCGACCGTGATAAGATCCTGTACTTGGGACAATACATTAGACATTAAAGAGACCCTTGAGGTGGTTTGCCTCCTGGCTCGCTCTAATTTGTCATAAAATTCAGAATCTTCAAGGTGTGCCAATTCAACTTTGGCTGTCTTCTGTATTAAATCAACCGATGAGGAGTTGGCATATAAATCTCCTAAAAGTCCATCAGTCAGAGATATTAGTCTGTTAAAAACATCACTCAATAATGCTAATCCGAATTCAATGCCGACTAGTAAATAAAGTCTGTTGAGGATGGCATTTTCGATACCTGACAATAGTATCACTTCGTCGATAATCTCCTTTCCAACCCATAACATAAATAATGGTATAATCGACTTCAGTAACCGTAAAGAGAGGTTGGCAACAAATAACCACTTGTTTGTACGATAAATTAAGTACAGGAATCGGGGTAAATATTGCAGTGAATTAAAACTAGCAAGCCATTTCTTGATTTCTTCCATG
This sequence comes from Saprospiraceae bacterium, assembly GCA_013001805.1. Taxonomy (GTDB): domain Bacteria; phylum Bacteroidota; class Bacteroidia; order Chitinophagales; family Saprospiraceae; genus JABDMH01. The sequence continues at coordinate 2,482 of JABDLW010000871.1, forward strand.
CCGATTGGTAACAACTAAAATAAGCTCTTGGTTCTAAGTAAGTAAATGGACCAAAGGATGTAAAATTAAAACTGCCAAATTTCCATTTAGAAATATCATTTGCTTTGTGTAACTCGCAGCCTCAACTAATTTAACCAGGGTGTTATCAATAAGGCGCATACCACTGCCCACCATTTTTGGAATGAAAACGGTTAATTCCTTTGTCATCAAAGGGGACGAAGTGGTATTAATCGATTGTGGTGAAGACACGGATGCCAGCTTTCATGCCCTGCAATCCGGGCTGAAAGAGCACGGCCTTTTGTTTACCGATATTGATCGGATCATTTTGACACATGCGCACGTCGATCATTGTGGAATGTCAGAACGCGTTGCGGCAGCAAGTAGTGCGGAGGTATGGGTGAGTGAAAAAATGTGGGATTGGGCGCTGCGACCACAAGAATTATGGGCGGACCGAGAGGCGCTTATGATGCCTGCTTTGATCGGATATTTCGAGGAAAAAGTGCGGCCGCTAATACTGGGAGGGTACGAACAAATGATGGGATCGGTGAAGAATGTCTGGCACCCGGTCAAGGAAGACCGACTTAAGCTGTTTGACAGTGAAGGTGCCCTGGAAATAGATGGAAAAGAATGGCGAGTGTTGTATATGCCCGGCCATAGTCAGACACAGTCCACATTCTTTCATGTTGCATCTGGCAGCTATCTCTCAGCAGATATGCTCTTGAAAATTACACCAACACCTGTCATTGAAAGATCCCTGGAGCATCCGGGTGAGCGCAACAAAGGAATCGTCCAAATGATGGAATCCTATAAGCGATTAATGACCTATGACATACATAAAGTGTATCCCGGGCATTATGAGCATTTTACGAATTTCCGGGAAGTTATAGATGCACAAACCAGTCGTATTTATGATCGGGCAGAGGACACTTATCAACTGATAAAATCAGGAAATCATTATTTCTTCCCGTTGTATCAGCAACTCTACGAAGGCAGATTTTCCATGCCTGCAATGATCATGATGATCGGTTACCTGGATTTGCTGGAAGAACAAGGGCGAATCATTTCAGAAAAAGTAAATGATCAATTACAGTTTCGTGTTACTTAGCCGTAGTCATTGCTCCTTTCTCATAGAAATAAAAATCGACTGTTATCGTAAAAGACGTTTACTCAGTTCTTCCAAACTAACCCCTTTCGTTTCCGGCATATAGATAATCACCCATATCAATTGTAGTACCATCATTCCTGCAAAAAATGCAAAGATCGGCCAGGGATTAGCACTAAAGATATCGATAAAGACAGGTGCCAGTAAGGTGATAATTGCTGCAAAAATCCAATGAGTCCCTGACCCCCATGACTGGCCAAAGGCCCGTACACTATTGGGGAAAATCTCAGAAATGAATACCCAAATAACTGCTCCTTGACCAACTGCGTGAGCCGCAATAAACAGCAACAAGAATACCAGTAAAAAACCTGGGCTTGCTCCACTGTAAAATGACCAGGCTACCATGGATAAACCAATAATATAACCCACTGAACCAATCAACATCAACTTCTTACGGCCCATTCGATCAATTAAATAGAGCCCTACAAAGGTGAATATCAGATTGATCCCACCAATTGCGATGGAGTTTTGAAGGGACTCTTTCGCAGCAAGGCCTGCCTTTTCTAAAATTTCAGGCGCATAGTAAAGGATAAAGTTTATCCCGGATAATTGATTAAAAAAGGCAATAACAAAAGCCAATATAACCGGGGTTCTGTAAGTTGGTTTCCAGATGGAATCAGCGGCCTTATTGATGACTGAATTTTTAATAGCGGTTATAGCACCCTCGATATCCTTAATGCCCATATCCATCAACACAGAACGAGCCCCTTTTTCATCGCCTCTCTTCACCAGAAGCCATCTGGGACTTTTAGGAACTCCAAGCACCATCAGTGTATAAAGTATAGCAGGAATTGCCTCAACACCCAACATCCATCTCCAGTCGCTTGCTCCACCAAAACCCTTTAACAAGTAATTAGAGAAGAAAGCGATAAAAATCCCTAAGACTATATTAAATTGATAAAGTATGACTAATTGTCCCCGGTTTTCTTTTGTAGAAATCTCTGATATATAAGTTGGGGCCGCTACGGAAGAAGCACCAACTCCTAAGCCCCCAATAAAGCGGAAAAAAGAGAAACTATATGGATCCCACGCCACAGCCGAACCAATCGCAGAAAGACTAAATAATACACCTATCCAAATAAGGGTCTTTCTCCGTCCATATCGTTCACTGGGTATACCTGCCAGCAAAGCGCCTATTACCGTACCCCAC
>JABDLW010000879.1 GCA_013001805.1 Saprospiraceae bacterium
GCCCAGGAATTAAGGAGAATGGCTGAATTACTCCGGAGTATCAAGTTCCGGCACGGGCCTTTTACAGACAAAAAAGAGTGAGAAACCATACCGGTCGCTCAACCTCCTACCCTTGCTGCATTTCTGCCCTGGGGGGGTTCGGAAGGAGCTGACCGTACAGCCCTCACTCAGGGTGCAAAAGTAGTTTTTATTTTGGAAAGGAAAAAAGAAAGAGAACTCACCAGTATACCAGACTCAATTTTCTTCATCCAGACGATTTTGTAGAAACACAGCCCGTCTCAACTTCGTGTTGATCAACGGCTGGCACTTGGGTCATGTCCATGCATTTAATCGTTAGAAACTTGTCGCTCACGATTCCTAGATTGCCATGAGGACCGCAAAGGAAACTGGCTATAAAACCGGGACTTGTTGTTCCCTGTTAGTAACAAAATACATGTTTAAAGATCCTTTGTTTTTTACGGGAATCTCACCGCGAGATTCAAATTTCAGTTCTGGTTCTTCTTCAACCAGTGCAAAGGTAGCCTGTGAGATATTCACTTTGCCTGCTTCGCCATTGGTCTCCATCCGGGAGGCAGTATTCACCGCGTCTCCCCAAATATCGAACTGAAACTTCCTCACACCTACAATTCCGGCAACAACCTGACCGGAATGAATACCTACCCGCATTTCAAAAAATGGGCGGCCGGATTTTTGACATTCGAGTTTGGTCTGCAGCATAAATCGCTGCATGTCGAGGCCGGCCAGGATCACATCTTTTGCTGTTGCCCGATTATTTTCAGGAAGACCACCCACTGCCATATACGAGTCACCGATGGTCTTAATTTTCTCGAGTCCATATCTCTCCATGAGATTGTCAAAAACAGTAAAATGGTAATCGATCAGGCTCACAAGTTCCTGGGCTGACAGCCGGGTTGACAGGGATGTAAAGTCCCTAAAATCTGTAAAAAGGATGGTCACTGATTCATAGGTTTTGGCGGTGGTAGATCCGTTCTTCTTCAATTCTTCGGCCGTAGTAGCGGGCAAGATATTTAATAGGAGTTCATCTGAACGTTGCCGGGCTTTTTTGGTTAGTCTGAATTGATGATAAATCAGGCCAGTCATAAGAAGAAGCAACAACATTCCGGTGAAGGCAGCATTTTTTCGATTTCGTTCCTTTTCAATCTGCAGTTCTTTGACTTCTTGTTGATAGGCAAAAGCCAGACTATCTGCCAACTGCTTCTTGTCAAAGTTAAACTGCATTTCTTGTCTGGTGGTCTCGCGAACCGTCTCGGTACTAAGCAGACTATCGCGATAGGACACAAAATCGCGATAATACTTTAGTTCGCGATCAACTTGTCCTAACTGGCCGTATACCTGATAGAACTTTGCGAAGACGCCAACTAACGTTTCATTGTTTCCCAGCTTTTTGGCGACGATCTCAGCTTCTTTGAGATAAGAAATGCATTCAGCAAAATTGCCTTCGGCATATGCCAATTCACCCAGTGCCAGATTGGCCTTGGCGATATTAAATTCATCATCCTGATTGATCGCTTCTGCCAATCCAAGTTCAAGTGTCTGACGCGCCGAGTCATTATCCTTAAACGCTATTTCCATAACACCCAGGTTGACGTAGGCACCAGGAAGGTACTGTCGATTGCCGATTTCTTCGAGGATTGCAATTGCATCCCGTAGATATGGTTCGGAATCCGGATACTGTCCCATCTCGATATAAAGGTTTCCAATATTTATTTTAGCAACAGCCTCCGTCACTTTATCACCCGGATCCAATCCTTTCTCAAGGCTGAGCAGGTAATATTCCAGTGCCTTTTCATGATCACCTTGCAGGTCATAAATATTCCCCACCACATTATATGAATCCAGCATACCAATGGTATCACCTCGCAACTCAAATTGCTGTAAAGCTTTCAATTGGTACTCGATAGCAAGTATGGAGTTGCCAGAATTATAATAAGCGATAGACAGGTTGTAGTAATTATTCGCTAGATTCCTTAGCTGATTTAAATTGGTATTTAATTGAATCGCGTCATGAAAGTATTTAATGGCCTTCTCATAATTTCCTTCGTAATTCTGGTAAGATATAGCGAGACTATTTAGCGCCTTGGCCATGCTATTGGAATCCTGGTTTTCGAGGGCGGAATGATAACTCAAGTGATAGTTTCGTAGTGCCTTCCCCTGTTCACCTTGTGCCTCAGCTACAACACCAATCATACGGTAGATATCAGGAAGCCAGGTAGGATCATTGATTTCCTGGCTTAGAGTCAAACTGGATTCAAGGTTTTCAGAAGCACCGGCATATTGATTGTGTTGAAAGTTAGCAATCCCCATATCCAGCAGAGTTTCTAAAGCCCATTTTGTGCTTTTTTCATCTCTTGCTATACTCAGCAAAATCTCTAAAAAGTAAATCGAACTATCGAATTTGTTTTCCGAAGAGTAGATTTCGCTTAGAGATCTTAACGCCATCATTTTCTCCTCGGCCTTACTCTTTTGCGATAGCCATGTTTGTTTGAGATTATTTATTTCCTGGCTGCTAGCCATCGACGATCCAACCAAGACCATGATGCATACCAAAGTGGGAATAAAGACAAAATTCCCGATTAAATCCGGATTCCTGAATAATTGGGCAAAGACCTTCATTTGTTTGTCTTTTTACAAAAGGTAGAAGACATGTGAAACAACCAAGATCCTGGTCTTACTGAAGACGTCTGGCTAACCATCAGCTCAGCGCCCTGCAAGAATTGGTACTCCTTAGACTTGACATCTCTCCATTAGTGACATGGTCAAGGCACCGTAATCAGATTGCCCTTTAATTTAAATAATTTCTCACATATCGATGTCCGTTAAAAATGGAAAAATGTTGCATCATCCAACGGTCTTCGAATCAGATAAAATTGCAGGATTAGTGGAGATTGCATTGGCCTAAGTCAAGTCATTCAAAGGAAAGAACTGGAAGGCCATTTAGAACAAATCGTCCGAGACACTCTTAAACCTAATAGGCTGATTTTGCAAACTTTCACCGGTAATCCGTTTAAACGGGCGGTAACATACGGGATAGCCAAACAGCAATCCCTAGAAATAAACCCAGGGAACATCATCGGGCACCGGAGCCGTAATGGTTATCAGTTCCTTGGTCACAGGATGCCTCAACTCAAGTTTCCAGCAATGCAATGCAATGCTCTTTGGGTCTGATCGTGCTCCTCCATATTTGATATCACCAAGAATGGGTGACTTCATGGACTTCATGGCAACTCTCAGCTGATGGGATCTACCACTAAGCGGTTGAAGTTCGACCATGGTGTGGGATTCTGATTTATCCAAAACACGATAGTTTGTCACTGCACGCCTACTCCCGTTTAGCTCAGTAGATGAAGCGCTTACTATATTTCGATCTGAATCTTTGCTGAGCCATTGGGTGATGGTGCCGGATTTCTCCCGGGGAGATTTATGGCTGATCGCAAGGTAAGTTTTGCCTACTTGTCCGCTAGCAAACATCTTATTTACCCGCTCCAGGGCTTTACTGGTGCGAGCCAGAAGTAGAACTCCAGACACCGGCCGATCTAAGCGATGACACAGACCAAGAAAAACGTCACCAGGCTTATTGTACTTTATTTTGACATATAATTTTGCCAGATTAATTATCGGTTCGTCACCGGTTTTATCTCCCTGAGAGAGCCATCCCGCCGGTTTGTTGATGGCCAGCAAATGATTATCTTCGTAAAGAGGCACAATAATATTTGTATCTGACTCCTGCATATCTATGAATTTATCCCTGGGGTTTTCACCTTGTCCTAATGACACCTTTATTTTTTACGCACTACTTCATCAAAAGATTCCTACCGGTGGACTTACTTTTGAGCCCGTCATTGCCGATGTGGAAGCTTTAAATCTAAAAGCAAACCGGTGCCTGCTCGACATCACGAAGATAAGCTTTAATGCATTTCTTGCGGTGGCTGATCAATATGTACTTCTCGATAGTGGAGCAGCACTCGGTAGAGGCTGTGGACCACTTTTGATCTCGAAAAATGAATGCAGTGTAGATGAGCTTAGAGGCCAGACCGTAGTTATTCCCGGTGAAAAGACAACGGCAAATTTTTTACTTGACTTTTTTCTACCCTTTCCAGTAAAGAAGCTCATAAAACGGTTTGATGAGATTGAAAACAGCCTGCTCTCCGGAGAAGCCGATGCCGGCGTCATTATTCATGAGAACCGCTTTACTTACGCCAATCGGGGTCTTAGGCTTATACAGGATCTTGGCTCCTATTGGGAAACGCAAACGGGCCAACCAATACCGCTGGGCGGCATTATAGCCAAGCGTTCATTACCACCTCATATTCAGATTCAGGTTAGTGATCTGATTGCCAGGAGCATTACCTATGCCTGGGCTCATCCTGATGAAGTATTGCCATATGTGAGACAATATGCCCAAGAAATGAATGAAGATGTCATGCAACAGCATATAAACCTGTATGTCAATGAATATACCGCTGATCTGGGTGAATTTGGGCGCAAGGCGGTTGAGCGGTTCTTCCAGGCCGGCAGGGAGCAGGGTCGCGTACCGGTGGCAAATACAGAAAGCATTTTCCTGGGTAGATAGGTCTAGTGCAGCATTTCCTATATAAATGATACTATGAACCGGCTCCTTTTTCACCAGCTCTGCATCATCAAAAGCCTTACATAGCTACTGTTATGTG
>JABDLW010000880.1 GCA_013001805.1 Saprospiraceae bacterium
AGATTTACCCATTTAAGCACCGTTACGCATCCCTCCCTATCCAATGATGGCATTGTAGCCATCACCCAGGACAATCAAGGTGACATTGCATTGATCACAAAAAATTTCGAGCTGAATATTTTTGATGAAGAGGCAGACACCTTTAGATCTTATGTGTTGTCAAACTATTTACCGGATAAAAGACCAGTAGTAAACATTGGTGATCTCTCTGCTGATCCCCGAGAAAAGGGAGAGTTTTGGATAAGTGCCTTAGAGGGCATATTCCGGTTTAATGCCGAAAGGGAAGAGTTTTCGGATTTATTATTTCAAAGTGGTTGGACACCCGTTAATTTCAAGCAACAGTTTGCTGATGACCATTTTTTGTGGGTGGGGTTATTCGAAAAAGGGGGTCTTTTAAAAATTGAAATGCAGGAACCTTTTAACAAGTGGTTTTATACGATAGATACAAGCTTCCAAGTGACAGGGGAGCTGGATACCAGAGGTCTAGCAAATTTTTCAGTTTGGGACTTAGCAATAAAATCGCAACATGAGCTCTATGTAGCGACAGCCAACCGAGGAATCGCCATCTTTAATGCCAACACTGGTCAGTTTGATTTTAATAGACATAAATCAAAAATTCTTGAAACGGATTTTGTCAGATCAGTCTCGACTAATTCCAGTGGTGAGTTCTGGGCCGGCGCTGACATCGGAGGGTTATTCTACCTGCGACCGGAAAGTGCTCATTTTAAAACCAGACTTTTTCCGGAGCAACATGAAGTTAAATCGCAATTTCGGATGATTGATGTTTTACCGATAGAGGACAGCCTTTACTTAATGACTTTTTTCCGGCATCCGGAAATATGGTTATGGAATAGAAAAAACGATCTATTCCAAAAAATCATGCTGGAGTCAGAAAGTAGATATGGAGGAAATATGATTAAATATCAAGACAAAAGTATAATTGGATGCAGCTTTGGTGGAGTAGATCTGTACGACCCTGCTAGTAAAAAGATGACAAAAAATGTATTTGATTTACCTCCTAATTTCAGGCACATACATAAAATGCTGGCAGATAGTACCGGACTTTGGTTTATCACCTGGGGCATCGGTCTTGCGCACTATCAAGATAGTTTAACTCAATTTATTGGTAATGAAAGCGAGGCCGGTCTTAGACATGCGTGGACACATGACATTGCCTTTGGCCCGGATTCCTGCATCTGGGTGGGGCAAGAAAATGGCCTGTATTCGATCAACAAATACAATCATATCGTTAGGACCTTTGCGCAGCGTGATGATCTGAAAGACTTTGACAATCCCAATTTTAAGGCATTGGAGTTTGACTGGGCTAACCGTCTCTGGGTAGGTAATTTTGGTTCTGGCCTATCGTGTTTTGATATTAAGACCAGGGATATTCTCTATAAAATAAATGTAAGCCGGGGCCTTCCGTCAGACCGTGTCTATGATATGATTGTTGATGATGCGGGCTTTATCTGGGTGTGGACATCAGATGGTCTGTGCTCATTTTATCCCGAAATAGATCCGGAAGCTATTAAGTTAAAATACTATCCGGAATCGAAATTTCTGCCAGTAGACCGATCGGGTATCTGGTTTACAAAATTACCAGATGGTGAGATATTTTTTGGAGTATCTGGTGGGTTTGTGCATTTTGATCCCGCCAGGTTAAGAGAAGATCAAGACAATTATCTTGATGCACCAGTGCTCACGGATTTTAAGGCTTTTGATCGCGGTATTCCCTTTAGGCAGAAATACCATAATGAGGAACCCATTTATCTCAAACCTAAGCAGAATTTTTTCTCTATTTCCTTTAGTGCACCAAAATCCGGTTTTTTATCCCGGCAACAATTTAACTATCGCCTTGAAGGCATCGATCAAGATTGGGTTAATAGCGAAAATCGCAGAGTCGCTACTTACACGGGTGTACCGCCAGGTAATTATCAATTCTTCACTAGGGTGGGCACTCAAAATGGTATCTGGAGTGAGGCCAGCAGCCCCCTTCTTATCGTCGTAAATGCACCCTGGTATGCTACACTTTTGGCCAAAATAATTTGGTTGGTTCTAATTATAAGTTTTATTTACGGCCTAAATCGTGTCTTTGTCATCCGTGAGCGTATGCAGGCACAATTAAAAATGCAGGGCCTCGAAGCGCAGAATTTGCGTGAATTGGATCAAGCAAAATCGCACTTTTTTACTCAGATTTCCCACGAATTTCGCACGCCACTTACCGTCATTTTAGGCATGGTCGATTTACTAAGATCCCAAATAAATGGTAGTCAGATTATCGGTCAAAAGATCTCCGCTATCGAACGCAATGGGATGCATTTACTGAGACAAATAAACCAAATTTTAGATCTGAGTAGACTACAAACCAAGACTGTCCAGCTCGACTTAATTCAGAGCGATGTCATCAGTTATATAAACTACATCATTCAGTCATTTTTAACTTATGCTGAATCGAAGAAAATTAAATTGTCATTTTCTTCGGCATCAGGTGAGGTACTAATGGATTTCGATCCCGAGCGAATTAAAGACATTCTTTCAAATCTAATTTCAAATGCAATAAAATTCACTTCACACAATGGTGAAGTACAAATCACTGCCACTCGGCAGACGAGAGATAGTACGGCATTTTTAGTACTCACGATTTCAGATACGGGTACTGGCATTTCGAAGGAAGACATTAGCCATGTTTTTGAGCCCTATTACCGGGGCAAGAATCGTGGGGAATCCATCGGAACCGGATTAGGGCTGGCCACCACCCGGCAATGGATTAATGCCATGGGCGGACAGATCCAGGTCACAAGTACTGTGGGAAAGGGAACCACATTTACCGTTGAAATACCTATCACTAACATGGCTAGCCAGTCAAACTTCAATGATAAGCAAAATCATTCATCAGCTGAATTATTGGCGACTCCCTGGCCCCTTGACATTGACCATAAACAGCAAGAATGTCCAACGATTCTTCTGGTGGAAGATCATATTGATGTCGTAAATTATATTCGCCTTTGCCTTACCGAATTTAGTGTGGTACATGCGGCAGATGGAGAGGAAGGAATTAATCAAGCCATCGAAGAGGTACCTGATTTGGTAATTACCGATATTATGATGCCAATCAAAGATGGGTATGAAGTTTGTGCGATTCTCCGGTCGCATAAAACCACCAGCCATATTCCGATCATTATGTTGACAGCGAAGGCAACGCAAGAGGAAAAAAGGCAAGGCCTTTCCTTGGGAGCAGATGCCTATCTCACCAAACCTTTTGATCAAAAGGAATTGATCATCCGCGTAAAAGGATTACTGAGTCAAAGGAGACTTTTGCAGGAAAAATATAGTCAACGATTTGACAAATCAAGTATTCAACCCGATGATGTCGAAGATGAGTTTCTCAATCAAATTCAACAATTCGTAGATACCCATCTGGATCAAGATCTTACTGTAGAGGATGTAGCCGCTGCCGTCAGAATGAGCCGGGTGCAGCTTTATCGTAAAGTTAAAGCACTCACTGGTAAATCGGTCAGTCTTTATATCCGTTTAATCCGGTTACACCATGCAAGACAACTGCTGTTATCCTCACAAAAAAACGTCTCAGAAGTCGCTTACGAGACGGGCTTTTCCGATCCCAGTTATTTTTCCCGGGCATTTAAAGAAGAATTCTCGGTTAGTCCCACTGAACTAAGGAACAAATAAGGTCTGTGGGATAACAGCTCATTTCGACTGTTTGCCGACGGTCAAGAACGGGTAAGAACATCGTTTAAATTTTTGGGATCCTTTGCTAGAGCAGTGGTGCTCCAGGTCACGACCTTTCGGTTTCTTACCGCTCCGTGTGCCGTTGTTGTGCCTCTGGCCAACAACCATCCGTACTTATCGCTAGCAAGTCCTTGCTGATTTCATTAAAGAATACATCCGTCTTCGTGCTGTTGGCGAGGACGCGCAACAGCGGCGGCGGTTCTCTTCGGGCTGGTGGTGGGGAAGCGTAATAGTGACGTTGGTTTTTTGGGCTCTTACGCTCGAGCCGTTGTTGTGCCTCTGGCCAACAACCATATCTACTTGCCCTCCCACCCGTGTTATAGCCACCCACTCATATACAGTCATAAATAGTACAATGTATCATAGGTCCTATAGAATGAAACATAGGTCCACGGGATTTAGCACGGACTACGTCATCTTTATTTTTCAAGTGTATAAAGATGAGCGATTTCAAAAAGTGGTGGGAGAAACTTAAGCCAAAGCAACAGCGATCCCCGACGATATATTATATAGCTGGTGATGGCAACGATATGCATGATGGCAAACATCCTTTGCAGGCCTGGAAAAGTATTGCACAGCTCAATTCAGCAAAAAATCAAATCAGGGTCTCTGATCAAATACTATTTAAAAGGGGCCACAGCTATCCCGGGCGCCCGTTCTATCTCGGGCGTTCCAATTTCCCCATACAAATCGGTGCCTATGGCAGCGGTCAGTATCCCGTATTTCCCGATGTAGAACCAAATAAAAAATTAAAAAATATTTAGACAATTGGGTACCTGTTTGAATTGTCAGACACATCCAATTATAACATTAAAACCAATCAAACATGAAAACTAAAATTACTCTCCTATTCAGCCTTATTCTCTGGGCTTTTTCCTCTTCCAGCCAAACGCTATCGCCATCGGTCATTGCTTTAGCCGGTGGTTATGAGAAAACACCCAGTGGCATGACGGTTAGCTGGACTCTGGGTGAGCCGGTAGTAGATCCGATTCGTTCGGCCAATGTGCAGCTCACTCAGGGATTCCAGCAACCCAATCTCAAAGTTAGCACGGGATTCACTGATCCCGGCTTTGCTTTTGGTTTAAGCACCTACCCCAATCCAGCCAGTAGCGAATTAATTATGGAATCAGACTATCAGGAAGAATTTCATTTTCGGATGGTCGATGTCACGGGCAAAATCATTAAGGAAGGAAAATGGTCTAATAAAAATGTCATTGATGTATCACTTTTGAGTCAGGGTATCTATGCTATTTATTTTACGGCGGAAGGAAGGATGGTCAAGAGTGATTTAATTATTAAGCAATAGCTATTTCAAATAACCGAAAATGAATCTCTGGAAGCTCTTGACATTTAGCGTATTCGTCCTCTTTCTGGGTTGCACTCCAAAAGCCAAACTCACTGACAAACAAAGGGTTTTTGGTAAGAGAACCATAATAGCAGCAGGACCTAAAACATGTTCGCATATCGATCCCATCTTAAATCTTCCGCAGGATATTGGCCTGGTGATGTACCAGGATACCGGTAATCTAAATACCGCATTTAGATTAGATGGAAAAATCAACCAGTTATACATTGGTCGTGAAGTTTCCTATTTCGATTCCGCCATCATTACCGGTTACGATGTGAAGGTTTTTCCGGGTGATTCATGTCGTGGAGAGGTGTTTTGTGAAAAAGATACTGCCTTCATTTTTGAAGCATTTATAAGCAC